>JAGWRL010000302.1 GCA_028876585.1 Pseudomonadota bacterium
CCGCCTGCCCCGGCTGCGGGCGCACGACCTCGACGGTGTTTCAGGAACTGGCGCGCGACATCCAGATCTATCTCGACGAATCCATGCCGGTGTGGAAATCCCGCTATCCCGGCGTCGAGGGGCTCAATGTCGCGGTGATGGGCTGCATCGTCAACGGGCCGGGCGAGAGCAAGCACGCCGACATCGGCATTTCGCTGCCCGGCACCGGCGAAACGCCGGCGGCGCCGGTGTTCATCGACGGCGCCAAGGCGATGACCTTGCGTGGGCCAGGCATCGCGGGCGAGTTCAAGCAAATCGTCGAGGATTACATCGAGAAGCGCTTCGGCGCGCGCGGAGAGGCGGCGGAGTAAGATGTACGAACCGCCGCTGCACCGCCAGAACGATCTCGCCGCCATCCACGCGCTGATCCGCGCCCATCCGCTCGCGCTGCTGGTGAGCCACGGGCCGAGCGGCCTGCTCGCCAACGCCATCCCGTTCACGCTGGTCGAGGACGGCTCGCGCTTCGGCCTGCTGCGCTGCCACCTCGCCCGCGCCAATCCGCAGGGGCGGGATTTGGCGGAAGGCGCGCAGGCGCTGGTCGTGTTTCAGGGCGCCAATCACTACATCACGCCGTCGTGGTATGCGACCAAGCGCGATACCGGCAAGGTCGTGCCGACCTGGAATTATGTGATGGCGCAGGCGCGGGGAACCGCCCGCGTCGTCGAATCGCCGGACTGGCTGCGGGCGCAGGTGGAGCAACTGACGCGCGAGCGCGAGGCCGCGCGCGCCGAGCCGTGGGCGGTGAGCGACGCGCCGGAGGATTTTGTCGCGCAACAGCTGCGCGCCATCGTCGGCGTCGAGATCGTGCTGACCGACCTGCGCGGCAAGTGGAAGGCGAGCCAGAACCGGCCGCCGGCCGACCGCGAAGGCGTAGTCGAAGGGCTTGGCGATCACCCGATGGCGGGGATCGTGCGGGGCGGGTAAAAATTCAGTATGACGCGTCGTGCAACCAACCCCTCGTGGTGAGGCGCCCGCACAGCGGGCCTCGAACCACGCTCCCGCTTGCGCCGCCCTATGCGCCAGGCGCCTGCGCAGAATCGCGGAGATCGTGGGGCGAACCCCAGCGTCCTTCGAGGCCGCTTCGCGGCGCCTCAGGACGAGGGCGGCGGATGGCGGCTACGGCTGCAACGCAGCGATTGAGATGCCCTCTACCGCCGCGGCTCCCGGTCCAGCCCCAGCCACCAGTCGAGCGCGATTCTGCCGCCGCCGAAGCTGAGGATGGCCAGCGCCATCGCCGCCCAGGGCAGGTGGAAATTCTGCCAGCCGTCGGGATAGGTGATCTGGATGATCGCGGTCATGGCCAGAATGCCGGCGGCGGCGAAGCGGGTGAACAGCCCTAAGACCAACAGCACCGGCAGCGTCACTTCGCCGATGGCGGAGGCGAGCGCCATATATTCGGGATAGGGGAACGGATATTGCGCGCCGAACCAGTGCAGCTTGTATTCGTCGGCGAATAGAGCCTGCGCGCCGAAGGACAGCGTGAACCAGCCGTCCCATTTGGTCAGCCCGGATTTCCAGAACGGCAGCGCCAAAGCCAGCCGCAGCGCCAGCATCGTCAGCGAATAGGGCCACAGCCCGAACAGGCGGGCGGTGAAGCGCGAAAACGGGCGCGCGAACGGAACGGCGAGCACGGACATGGCGGGAACTCCGGATGTCACAGGAGAGCGGAAAGGGCGCCGGCCTCGATCAGGCCGACGAGATGGGCGCCGGGATCGCAGCCGGCCGCGAGCAGTGGTTCGGCGGCTTCGCCCAGCGTCGCGCCGGCTTGCAGCGCGGCGATCAGGTCGTAACCGCCTTCGGGCAGCACGCGCACCCGCACATCAGCGTCGGGGCGGGTGATCAGCGCGTCCTCGGGGCGCCAATGCGCCGGCGGCTCGGGCTCGCCCTCGCCCTGATGGGCGGCCCAGATCGAGGCGGCGGGCGTCGCCAGCCGCAGCCATCGCGCGGCAGGGTGGAAGCGGAAGCGCAAACGCTCCAGCCGTTCGGGGGCGATCTCGGCGAGCGCCGCCAGCGTCAACGGCGCGGCCTCGGCGGCGTGATAGGCCTCGACCCAGGCGTTTTCGAGCGCCGCCACGTCGGGCAGATAGGGCATTTCCGCCGCCGGCGGGAAGGCGCGCAGAAACTGCGGCAACGCCGCGCCATAGGCGATCAGCACCGCGCTTTGCGGCATGTTTCGCGCGATGAAAGCGCGCGCCGCAGCGCGGAAGTAATCGTCGCCGACCAGCCGGCGCACGACGGGATAACGCGCCTCCAGCGCCTTGATCAGGCCGACCGCGACATTGTTGCGATAGACGGCGAAGCCGCGCGGATCGGAGCCTCTGAGCGCCAACGGCGGCGGCGCGGCGGGATCGGTCAGCGCGCGGGCGAAGGCGGAGATCGTCGCGTCAAACATGCGCCGGCTCCCGGCTCGCGGCCTGCGCCTGCCGGTCGGCGAGCCGCGCCTCGGCGTAGAGCGTCGCCCAGTCCGGCACGTCATTGTCCCATTCGATCAGCGTCGGGGTCGGGCCTATGCGCGCGATCGCGGCGCGGTAATGCGCCCAGACGGTGGCGCGCACGGGCGAATCATGCGCGTCGATCCGCAACGCGCCGCCCGCGTCGTCGCGCGTCTCGGCATAGCCGGCGAGGTGGATTTCCTCGACCGATTCCAGCGGGAAGGCGTCGAGATAGGCGGCCGGGTCGATGCCGTGATTGCCGGCCTGCACCTCGACATTGTTGACGTCGAGCAGCAGGCCGCAGCCGGTGCGGCGCACGATCTCGGCGAGGAATTCGGTCTCGGGAATGTCGCTGGCGGCGAAGCGGACATAGGTCGAGGGGTTTTCCAGCAACATCCGCCCGACGGCGTCCTGCGTCTCATCGATGTGATCGCACACCACCCGCAACGTCTCGCGCGTGTAGGGCAGCGGCAGCAGGTCGTCGAGAAAACCCTCGTCATGGCTCGACCACGCCAGATGCTCTGAGAACAGCCCCGGCTCGTAGCGGCGGCGCAGCGCGGCGAGGCGTTTCAGGTGCGCGCGGTCGAGCGGGCGCGGCCCGCCGATCGACAGACCGACGCCATGCAGCGACAGCGGATAGAGCGTGCGCAAAGCCTCCAGCCGGCGATGCGGCGGGCCGCCCTCCCCCATGTAATTCTCGGCGTGGATCTCGAAAAAGCCGATCGCCGGGCGCGACGCCATCACGTCGGCGAAATGCTCCGGCTTGAAGCCGACGCCGGCGCGGGGCGGCAAAGGCGAGGCGACGCGAGGGGTGGACATGGAAGTCTCCGTTGTCGCCGATCTATTCGACATTCCGCTTGGGCGTGTTACAGGCGTCCCCGGCAAAAAGCGCGACGGCGGATTTTTTGTCGCCAGTCACGTAACGAGCGACGTTTCCTGAGCGAAGGACGGATGGCCCAAACTCCTAGCGATGCGCGCGAGGAAAGCTGGGCGGCGCGGATGCGCGCGGCGCTCGCCGGCGACGAGGCGGCCTATCGTGGCTTGCTCGCCGAGATCGCCCGCGCCATCCGACCCGCCATCCGCGGCGCCTTCTCGCGCGCGCGGCTCGGCGATGGAGATATCGAGGATGTCGTGCAGGAAACCCTGTTGGCGATCCACCTGAAGCGGCAGACCTGGGACGCGAGCCAGAAGCTCGGCCCGTGGGTCAACGCGATCGCGCGCCACAAAGTGATCGACGCGATGCGGCGGCGGGGCAGCCGGCGCGCCGAGCCGATCGAGGATTTCGAGGCCGTGCTCGCCGCGCCCGAGGCGGCCGACCCGCACGCCCGCTCCGACGTCGAGCGGCTGATGGAAAGCCTCAGTCCGCGGGCGCGTGACATCGTCAGGGCGATTTCATTGGAAGAGCAATCGATCACCGCGACCGCGACGCGGCTCGGCATGACCGAGGTCGCGGTGCGGGTCGCGCTGCACCGGGCGCTGAAATCGCTCGCCAGCGTGTGGAAGGCGTCGCAAACGTGAACACCGACGATTTTCTCCTCGCGCTCAGCGCGGACAATGCGCCCCAGCCGTCGTTGCGGCGCCGCTTCGGGCTGGCTTTGGCGGCCGGCGCGGCGATCAGCCTCGTCGTGTTCATGACCGCGCTGGGTCCGCGTCCAGACGTGCTGGCGGCGGCGCATACGGTGCGCTTCGACCTCAAATTCCTCGACACGCTGGCGTTGCTGACGCCCTCGGCGCTGCTGTGCCTGCGGCTGTCGCGGCCGGAGGTCAGCGCGAGCGCCCTGCTCGGCTGGCTGCTCGCGCCCGTCGCGCTGCTGGCGATCGCGGTGGCGGTGGAGCTGGCGAGCGTGCCGTCGTCGCTGTGGCTCACCAAGGTGATCGGCAAGAACTGGTGGCACTGCCTGACGCTGGTGCCGATCTTCTCGCTGCCGCCGCTCGCCGCGCTGATCCTGGCGCTGCGCGAAGGCGCGCCGCGCCATCCCGCGCTGACCGGGGCGCTGGCCGGCATGGCGGCGGCGGGGATTTCGGCGACGATCTACGCCACCAATTGCACCGACGATTCGCCGCTGTTCGTGGCGACCTGGTATCCGCTCGCCACCGGAGCCGTCGCAGCGCTCGGCGCCTGGGCGGGGCGGCGCTGGCTGACGTGGTGAGGCCTAGCGGTCGCGCCAGAACAGCCCGATCGTCAGCGCAACGCCGATCCCCACCACGAACAACCGCAGCGCCTTCTCGTTGACGCTGGTCAGCATCCGCGCTCCGGCATAGCCGCCGATCGACGAGAATACGCCGACGACCCCCACCTGAAGCCAGTGCACGTCGCGCGAGAACACGAACATCGCGACAGCCGAGGCGTTCATCACCCCGGCCAGCACGTTCTTGGTGGCGCCGGCGGCGCGCACGGCCAGACCCGCCAGCGTCAGCGACGCCATCATCAGAAAGCCGATGCCGCCACCGAAATAGCCGCCGTAGATCGCAATGCCGAACTGGATCGCCATTTCCACGCGCGGCGGAATCGAGGCGGTTCCCGTCGCCGGCGGTTTGCGGAAGAAGCTGCCCCAGGCGAACATCGTGGTGGCGAACAGCACCAGCCACGGCACCAATCGGGCGAAGAAGGTCGGCGGCGTCGCCAGCAGGATCAGCCCGCCGAGCGCGCCGCCGATCAGCGAAATCACGAACAGCGCGGTGAAGGAGACCCCGGGCGGGCTCGCCGCCTGTCTGCGCCCGGTGAGGCCCATCACGATCTGCGAGGGAAACAGAGCCAGCGTCGAGGTGATGTTGGCCGCGCGGGCGTCCATACCCGTGAGCATCAGCGACGGCAGCGTGATGAACGAGCCGCCGCCGGCGAGCGCGTTCTGGGCGCCGGCCCAGACGGCGGCGAGGCTGAGAATGATCCAGGTGGTCATGCCAGCCGTTTTCCCGCAAAATGCGGCGCGATCAAGCGAATTGTCGCGAAGCCTGCGCGTGGTCGGACAATAATTTTTGCAGATCGAGCCCGACCGGCGCGCCGTCGATCACCCGCCAGCGGCCGGCGATCATCACCCGGTCGGCGCGATGCGCGCCGCACAGCACGAGCGCGGCGAGCGGATCGTGCGCGCCGGAAAAGCGCGGCGCGTCGAGCGTGAACAGCGCCAGATCGGCCTGCCGGCCGACTTCGATTCTGCCGATGTCGTCGCGCCCCAGGCAGCGCGCCGAACCTTCCGTGCCCCAGCGCAGCACGTCGAGATGCGAGATCGCCGCGGCGCCGTAGCGCAACCGGCCGATCATCAGCGCGTGGCGCACAGCCTCCATCATGTTGGAGCTGTCGTTGGAGGCGGAGCCGTCGACGCCGAGGCCGACCGGCGAGCCGGCGCGCTCCAACTCGCAGGTGCGGCAGATGCCCGAGGCCAGCACCATGTTGGAAGTCGCGCAATGGCCGACGCCGACGCCCGCGCGGCCGAGCCGCGCGATCTCGGCTTCGTTGAAATGGATGCCGTGCGCGAGCCACGTCCGCCGCGACATCCAGCCCGTCTCCTCCAGCAGATCGACCGGGCGCAGGCCGTAGACTTCGAGGCAGAAACGCTCCTCGTCCTGCGTCTCGCAGAGATGGGTGTGAAGCTGGCAATCGTATTGTTCCGCCAGCTTCGCCGTCTCGATCATCAGGTTTTTGTCGATCGAGAACGGCGAACAGGGGGCGAGCGCGACGCGGATTTGCGCGCCGGGCCTGGGATCGTGGAACAGTTTCAGCACCCGCTCGCTGTCGGCGAGGATTTCGTCGGCGCCCTGCACCACGCTGTCGGGCGGCAGGCCGCCGTCCTTTTGGCTGAGGTTCATCGAACCGCGCGTAATCGTCATCCGCATCCCGATCTCGCGCGCCGCCTCCGCCTCGATATCGACGGCGTCTTCAAGGCCCTCGGGATAGAGGTAATGATGATCGGCCGCCGTGGTGCAGCCCGACAGCATCAGTTCGACCAGCGCCAGTTTGGCCGCGAGACGCAGTTGGTCCGGCTTCAGCCGCGCCCAGATCGGATAGAGCGCCTGCAACCAGGGAAACAGCTCCTTGTTGATGGCGGCGGGGTGGGCGCGCGTCAGCGTCTGGTAGAAATGATGATGCGCGTTGACGAGGCCGGGCAGCACGACATGCCGGCCGGCGTCGAAGGTTGCGTCGGCTCGCGGCGTCGCCGGGGCCGGGACAAGCTCGACGATGCGGCCGTCCTCGACGACGAGGCCATTCTCCGCGCCGCTGGCGAAGATCGCGAGCGGGGATTTGATCCACAGGCGCATGTGAGGCTCCCCGTCGTGGCGACGCCGCGCTACTGCCCGCGCTTCGCCCTGGTCGCGAACCGCACCGCCTCCTCCGCCGCGCGGAACAGGGCTTTGGCCTTGTTGACGCATTCGCGGTGCTCGTAGGCGGGATCGGAATCGTAGACGACGCCGGCGCCCGCCTGCACGTGCATGAACCCGTCCTTGACCACGGAGGCGCGCAGCACGATGCAGGTGTCCATCTCGCCGCCGGCGCCGAAATAGCCGATGCAGCCGGCGTAGATGTTGCGGCGGTCGGGTTCGAGTTCCTCGATGATCTCCATGGCGCGGACCTTAGGAGCTCCGGAGAGGGTGCCGGCGGGGAAGCAGGCGCGTAGCGCGTCGACGGGGCTGAGGCCCGAGCGCAGCTTGCCTTCGATGGTGCTGACGATGTGCATGACGTGGCTGTATCGCTCGATGAACATGAGGCGATCGACCTTGACGGTGCCGTAGTCGCTGACGCGGCCGACGTCGTTGCGGCCGAGATCGACGAGCATGACGTGCTCGGCGAGCTCTTTGGCATTGGAGAGCAACTCGCGCTCGATCGCCTCATCTTCGGCGTCCGTCGCGCCGCGCGGCCGGGTACCCGCCAGCGGACGAATGCGCGCATGGCGCCCTTCGAGACGAACCAG
>JAGWRL010000303.1 GCA_028876585.1 Pseudomonadota bacterium
ATGATGCTGCCCGCCTTCCGCGGCATCGCCGCGCTGCGCGGCATCGAGGGGCTCGGCAATCCGCGCGGCTTCGTGATCGTCGACAAACATCAGCAGAACCCGACCCATGCGAACGTGTTCTCGGTCGGCGTCTGCGTCGCGATTCCCCCCGTCGGCCCGACGCCGGTGCCTTGCGGCGTGCCGAAAACCGGCTTCATGATTGAAAGCATGGTGACCGCGACGGCCAAGAACATCGGCCAGATCCTGCGCGGCGCCAAGCCGACCCATCAGGGCACCTGGAACGCGGTGTGCCTGGCCGATTTCGGCGACAACGGCATCGCCTTCGTCGCGCAACCGCAGATTCCGCCGCGCAACGTCAACTGGTCCGCCTCGGGCAAGTGGGTGCATGCGGCCAAGATCGGGTTCGAGAAATATTTCATGCACAAGATGCGGCGCGGCGAAACCGAGCCGTTCTACGAGACGATGGCGCTCAACATGCTCGGCATCGACAAGCTGAAGGCGGTCAAACAGGACGCTTGACGCGCGCGAACGCTCCCACAGCGTAACTCAAAGCCCGGCGCTTGGCCGGGCTTTTTTGGTTCGTCGCGTGGGCGCAAGCGCCGCGCTCAGTTGAAGCAGACGCCTTTCTTGACGCCGATCAACTTGAAAACCATCGCCGCGGGGCAGAATCCGGTGAACGACGCCTGCACCATGTTGGCGCCGGCGAAAACGGTAAGCAGCAGCCACCACGGCGAGACGAAATGCGCCAGCGCGACGCTTATGAGAACGACGCAACCGGCGAAGGCGAGAACGGCGCGATCCAATGTCATGATTTGCTCCTTTGTTTGACCTTCGCAGTCCCGTTCGGGCCGCAGAAGATTTGGTACAGCGAAGACAGGACATCCTTCGCGGCGGAACTCGAAAGCGAATAATAGATGGTTTGCGATTCCCGCCGCGTCGCGACAATCTCGGCCTCGCGCAGCTTGGCCAGATGTTGCGACACCGCCGACATGGCGAGGCCGACGGCGTGCTGCAATTCCGTCACCGTGCGCTCGCCGGAGAACAACTCGCACAGGATCATCAGCCGTGGCCGGCTGGCCATCGCCTTCAGCAGGCTCTCCGCCCGGCCGGCCTGTGTTTGCAGTTTTTCTAATTTCATACTTGCTCAATTAGCATATGCTGATATATGGGTCAAGTCCGACACGGGAGCCTTCATGCGACGCCTCGCCTTACTGCTCGCCTTCACCGCCGCGCCCGCGCTGGCGGCGGAGCCGATCGTCATCCACGCAACCGAGGTCAGCGACCGCAAGGCCGTGATCGCCACCGTGGAGCCGGTGCATCAACTGGTGGCGCGGGCGCGGATCGGCGGCACGATCGCCGCGCTGTCGATCCAGGAGGGCGACGACGTGACCGCCGGCGCGGTGGTCGCGCAGGTGACGGACGCCAAGCTCGCGCTTCAGATGCAGGCGCTCGATTCGCGCATCGCCTCGCAGAAGGCGACCCGCGATCAGGCCAAGACCGATTTCGACCGCATCGCCGAACTGGCGCGGCGCGGCGTCTCCACCCAGAAACAGCTCGACCAGACCAAGACCGATCTCGACGTGGCCGAGCGCAATCTGGCGGCGATGAAGGGAGATCGCGACGTGATCGCGCAGCAGGCGTCCGAGGGCGCGGTGCTGGCGCCGGGCGCGGGCCGGGTGCTGACCGTCCCGGTGTCGGTCGGGCGCGTCGTGCTGCCGGGCGAGACCATCGCGACGCTGGCGGCCGACAAATACATCCTGCGGCTGGAGCTGCCCGAGCGCCATGCGCGCTTTCTGCGCGCGGGCGACAAGGTGGAGATCGGCGCGCGCGGCCTGTCGAGCGACGACGCCGGCGCGACGCGCGAGGGCCGCGTGCGCATCGTCTATCCCGAGATTCAGGGCGGCCGGGTGATCGCCGACGTCGAGGTCGGCGGCCTCGGCGACTATTTCGTCGGCGAACGCACGCGCGTCTATGTCGACGCGGGGCAGCGCAAGGCGATCGAACTTCCCGCCGCCTATGTCTATCGCCGAGCGGCGGTGAACTACGTCAAGCTCGCCGATGGCGATGAGGTGGTGGTGCAGCCCGGCGAGACGCACGTGGTCGACGGCGTCGCAAAGGTTGAAATCCTGTCCGGACTCGTCGACGGCGACAAGGTCATCGCGCCATGAAATTGGGTCTTTCAGGCAACCTCACCCGCGCGTTCATCCGCTCGCCGCTGACGCCGCTGTTGCTGATCGCGGCGTTAGTCGCCGGGGCCATCGCCGCCGTCTCGCTGCCGCGCGAGGAAGAGCCGCAGATCAGCGTGCCGCTGGTCGACGTCATGGTCGCCGCCAACGGCTACAAGGCGAGCGAAGCGGTCGAACTCATCACCCGGCCGCTCGAAGACATCGTCAAGGGCATCAACGGCGTCGAGCACGTCTATTCGCAGACGCAGGACGATTCTGTCGTCGTGACCGCGCGCTTTCTCGTCGGCACCGACGAGGACACCGCGGTGTTGCGGATTCACGAGAAAATCCGCGCCGCGCTCGATCATATCCCCAAAGGCATACCCGAGCCGATGATCGTCGGCCGCGGCATCAACGATGTGCCGATCCTCGTGCTGACGCTATCGGCCAAGGCCGACAAGGCGGGGGAGTGGAGCGACAACGGCCTGCATCAGGTCGCCGAGGAATTGCAGCACGAGCTGACCAAGGTCGGCGGCGTCGGCGAAACCTTCATCGTTGGCGGCTCGGCGTCCGAGATCCGCGTCGAACCGGACCCGGAGAAGCTCGCGCTCTACGGCGTGACGCTGGAGCAGTTGATCGGCAAGACGAAGAACGCCAACCGCGCCTTCCTGGCCGGCGCGTTCCGCGAGGACGGCAAGTCCGTGCCCGTCGTCGTCGGCCAGACCTTGCAGGGCGTGCCCGACATCGGGCTGTTGCTGATCACGACGCGCGACGGGCGGCCGGTCTATATCAAGGATGTCGCCAAGGTCGTCGTCGGTTCGGCCGAGGTCGATCATCGCGCTTGGACGATGACGCGCGACCAGGCCGGCAAGCTCGATCGGCGCCCGGCCGTGAGCCTCGCCATCGCCAAGCGCAAGGGCGAAAACGCCGTCAATGTCGCGGCCAGGGCGCTGGAGCGGTTGAAGCTGGTCGAAGGCCGGATCGTGCCGGCGAGCCTCGATGTGGAGGTGACGCGCGACTATGGCGAAACCGCCAACGAGAAGGCCAACGAGCTGTTGTTCCATCTCGCGCTCGCCACCGGCTCGATCGTCGTATTGATCACGCTGGCGATCGGCTGGCGCGAGGGCGTGGTCACGCTCATCATCATCCCCACCACCATCCTGCTGACGCTGTTCGCGTCCTGGATGATGGGCTACACGATCAACCGCGTCAGCCTGTTCGCGCTGATCTTCTCGATCGGCATTCTCGTCGACGACGCCATCGTCGTGGTTGAGAACATCGTGCGCCATTGGGGGATGCGGGGCAAGCGCGGGCTGGTCGAGACGGCGATCGAGGGCGTCGCCGAGGTCGGCAACCCCACCATCGTGGCGACGCTCGCCATCGTCGCCGCGCTTCTGCCGATGATGTTCGTCAGCGGGCTGATGGGGCCGTATATGAGCCCGATCCCGGCCAACGCCTCGATGGCGATGCTGTTCTCGTTCTTCGTCGCGGTGATCGTGACGCCGTGGCTGTTGCTGAAGATCGCGGGGCGCCATTTCGAGCGGCTGAGCGGGCAGGAGGGCGGCCATCATCACGACATCGGCGCGATGGGGCGGCTCTACATCCGCATCGCCACGCCGCTGCTGAAGGGGCGCTGGCGCTCGTGGGCGTTCCTGCTCACCGTCGGCGTCGCCACGGTCGCGGTCTGCGTGCTGTTCGCCACCAAGGACGTGGTGGTGAAGCTGCTGCCGTTCGACAACAAGTCGGAGCTTCAGGTGGTGCTCGATCTGCCGCACGGCGCGACGGTGGAGGACACCGACCGGATGCTGAAAAGCGCTGCCGAGCGCATCGCCGACCTGCCCGAACTGGTGTCGATCCAGGCCTATGTCGGCACGGCCTCGCCGTTCAACTTCAACGGCCTGGTGCGCCACTATTATCTGCGCACCGAGCCGCAGATGGGTGATTTGTCGATCAACCTCACTTCCAAGAACGCGCGCAAGCGGGCGAGCCACGACATCGCGCTCGACATCCGCAAGCGCCTGGCCAGCATGACGCTGCCGCCGCACGCCGCGCTGAAAGTGGTCGAGGTGCCCCCGGGGCCGCCGGTGCTCTCGACCTTGCTGGCCGAGATCTACGGGCCGGACGCCAAGACGCGGCGCGATGTCGCGGCCGGGGTGCGCAAGGCGTTCGAGAGCGTCGATTTCGTGGTTGACGCCGACGACAGTTTTGGCGCGCCGACGCAAAGGCTGCGCTTCGCGATCGATCAGGAGGCGCTGGAGTTCCATGGCGTCGAGGAGCAGGCGGTCTACGACACGCTGGGCGCGCTGATCGGCGGCACGCAGGTCGGCTATTCCCAGCGCGGGCCGGGGCTGAAGCCGGTGCTGATCAACGTCGCGCTGCCGCGCGCGCAACTGACGCTGGACGAGAAGCTGCTGTCGACGCCGCTGCCGGCGGGCGGCACGGCGCGGCAGGGCGCCAATGTCGAACTCGGCGACGTCGTGAAGATCAAACACGAGATGAGCTCCTATCCGATCTTCCGCCACAATGGCCGCTATGCGGAAATGGTGACGGCGGAGCTGGCCGGCCGGTTCGAGGCGCCGATCTACGGCATGCTGGCGGTCGACGAGGCGCTCGACAAGATCGATTGGGGCGGCGCGGCCAAGCCGGAGGTAGGCTTGCACGGCCAGCCGGTCGACGAATCGAAGCCGACGCTGTTGTGGGACGGCGAGTGGGAAGTCACCTATGTCACGTTCCGCGACATGGGCGCGGCGTTCGGCGTGGCGATCCTCGGCATCTACGTCCTGGTGGTCGCCCAGTTCAGGAGCTTCCGCCTGCCGCTGGTGATCCTGACGCCGATCCCCCTGACGCTGGTGGGCATCGTCATCGGCCACATCCTGTTCCGCGCGCCGTTC
>JAGWRL010000304.1 GCA_028876585.1 Pseudomonadota bacterium
AGCGAGACTCCCGCCGACTATCTGTTGCTGGAGGTCGGCCTCGGCGGGCGGTTCGACGCGACCAACGTGATCGACCGCCCGCTCGCCAGCGTCATCACGCCGGTGTCGATGGATCATCCGGAGTTTCTGGGCGAGACGGTCGACCGAATCGCCTTCGAGAAGGCGGGCATTTTGAAAGCCGGGACGCCGGTGATCGTCGCCGCCCAGCCCGACGCCGCGCTGCCGGTGATCGAGCGCGAGGCGATCCGCCTGCGCTGCCCGCGGCGGGTCGAGGGGCGCGACTATTTCATCCGCGCCGAGAACGGCCGGCTCGTTTTCGAGGACGAATTCGGCCTTCTCGACCTGCCCAGGCCCCGCCTGCCCGGCCGGCATCAGTTCGGCAACGCGGCGGCGGCGGCGGCGACCTTGCGGCTCGTCGCGCCCGATCTGCCGGCCGCCGCCTTCGAGCGCGGCCTTCTGGAGGCGCAATGGCCGGCGCGGCTGCAACGGCTGCGATCCGGCCCGCTCGCCGCGCGGGCGCCCGAAGGTGCCGAACTCTGGCTCGACGGCGCCCATAACGAGGCGGGCGGGCGCGTGCTTTCCGAGGCGATGGCCGATTTCGAGGACGCCGCGCCGCGCCCGCTCGTGATCATCTGCGGCACTTTGAAGAGCAAGGATACGGCCGCCTTCCTCGCCCATTTCAAGGGGCTCGCGCGCGATGTGCTCGCCGTGCCGATCCCCGGCGAACATGCCGCGAGGCCGGCCGAGGAAGTCGCCGCTATCGCCCGCAGCGCCGGCCTTTCCGCGCGCGTGGCGCCAAGCGTGGCGGGCGCGCTCGACGGGCTGGCGGCGCAGGACTGGCCGATGCCGCCGCGCATCCTCATCGCCGGCTCGCTCTATCTCGCCGGCGCGGTGCTGGAGGAAAACGGCACGCTGCCGACCTGATGGCCAAGTCCCGCTCCTCCTATGTCTGCCAGAACTGCGGCGCGATCTCGCAGCGCTGGGCGGGCAAATGCGACGCCTGCGGGGAATGGAACACGATCATCGAGGAGGCCGCCGCGCTCGGCGTCGGCGGGGCGGCGGCGCGCAAGGGCCTCGTCGGCCGCCCCTTCCCGCTGGAGGACCTCTCGGGCGCCTCCAAGCCGGTCGAGCGCATCGTCACGGGGGTCGCGGAATTGGATCGGGTCGCGGGCGGCGGCTTCGTGCCGGGCTCGGCGACGCTGATCGGCGGCGAACCCGGCATCGGCAAATCGACGCTGCTGATCCAGGCCTGCGCGGCGCTGGCGACGCGCGGCGGGCGCGTCGTCTATGTCTCGGGCGAGGAATCGACGGAGCAGGTGCGGCTGCGCGCCGCCCGGCTCGGCCTCTCGCGCGCGCCGGTGCAACTCGCCGCCCAGACGCTGGTGGAGGACATCGTCGCCACGCTGGCTTCCGGCGAGGCGCCGAAATTCGTCATTCTCGATTCGATCCAGACCTTATGGAGCGACGCGGTGGAGTCCGCGCCCGGCAGCGTCAGTCAGGTGCGCGCGGCGAGCCAGGCGCTGATCCGCTTCGCCAAGTCGAGCGGCGCGGCGGTGGTCATGGTCGGCCATGTGACCAAGGACGGTCAACTCGCCGGCCCCCGCGTCGTCGAGCACATGGTGGACGCGGTGATGTCGTTCGAGGGCGACGGCGCGCACGCCTTCCGGGTTTTGCGCGCGACCAAGAACCGCTTCGGCGCGACCGACGAGATCGGCGTGTTCGAAATGACCGGCTCGGGGCTCGCCGAAGTCGCCAACCCCTCCGCTTTGTTTCTGGCCGGGCGCGATGTCGCGGCGCCGGGCGCGGCGGTGTTTGCGGGCGTGGAAGGCCAGCGGCCGGTTCTGGTGGAGATTCAGGCGCTGGTCGCGCCCTCCACGCTCGGCACGCCGCGCCGGGCCGTGGTCGGCTGGGATTCGGCGCGGCTCGCCATGGTGCTCGCCGTGCTGGAGGCGCATGGCGGGCTGAAGCTCGGCCAGCACGACGTCTATCTCAATGTGGCGGGCGGCTTGCGCATCGGCGAGCCGGCGGCCGATCTCGCCGCCGCCGCCGCGCTGGTGTCGTCGCTGGTCGGCGTCGCGCTGCCGCATGACGCGGTCTATTTCGGCGAGATCGCGCTGTCGGGCGCGGTGCGCGCGGTCGGCCACGCCGGCTTGCGGATGAAGGAGGCGGCCAAGCTCGGCTTTGCGCGCGCCTTCGCCCCGTCCGGCGCGGCCAAGGACGGCGAGGGCGGCCGGTTGCCGACGGCGGCCGTCGCCTCGGTCGCCTCGCTGGTGGCGGAGATCGCGGCGGCGGGGGTGGCCGCGCGGCCGCGCAAACGCGACGCCGAGACGCGGGACGAAGCGTGACGAACGGAACCGCCTTCGCTATAAGCCGCCGCGTTGCGGAACCCGTTTCCCCCCAAGAGGCCACTGGATGCCGTCTTATCTCGACCTCGGCGTGATCGGCGTCGTGCTGGTTTCCGCGATTTTGTCGCTGATGCGCGGCTTCACGCGCGAGGTGCTGGCGATCGGCTCCTGGGTTGCGGCGGCGGCGGCGGCTTACTATCTGCATCCGCATGTGACGCCCTATCTGGCCCCCTACATCCATAAGCCGGTGGTGTTGCAGGCGGTGGCGGCGGCGATCGTGTTTTTCGCCACGCTGATCGTCGTGTCGCTGTTCACGGTGCGGGTGTCGGATGCGATCCTCGATTCCAAGATCGGCGCGCTCGACCGTTCGCTCGGCTTCGTGTTCGGCGCCGTGCGCGGGTTCCTGCTGGCGGTGGTCGCGTTCGCGATCTTCAACTGGTTGGCGGGCGAGAAGGCGCAGCCGGACTGGGTGCAAAAGGCCAAGACGCGACCGATGCTGACCGACACCGCCGACAAGATCATCGCCATGCTGCCCGAGGACGCGGCGACGACGCTGGGCGCCTGGATCAAAGCCAAGACGGCGACGAGCGGCTCCGACGTGCCCGCCGACGAGAGCAAGCCGGCGACGGTGGCGCCCGCGCCGGCCGCGGCGCCCGCGCCGGCGCCCAAACCCGCGCCCAGCCCGAAGACCGGCGCCGCCGACCGCGACAAACTCGACGCGCTGATCAACGGCAAGGTCACGCTGCCGCCGCCCGCCCCCGCGCCGACGTTGTCAAAGCCTTGAGCGATCCGTTCGACATCGACGCCGACCGCCTGCGCGAGGAATGCGGCGTATTCGGCATTCTCGGCCACCCGCAGGCCGCCGCGCTGACGGCGCTCGGCCTGCACGCGCTGCAACATCGCGGGCAGGAGGCGGCCGGCATCGTCGCCTTCGACGGCGAGCGGTTCCATTCCGAGCGCCGGCTCGGCCTGGTCGGCGATCATTTCTCCTCGGCCGCCGCCATCGAGCGCCTGCCGGGCAGCGCCGCGGTCGGCCATGTGCGCTACGCCACCACGGGCGCCACCATCCTGCGCAACGTGCAGCCGATGTTCGCCGAACTCGCCGCCGGCGGGCTGGCGGTGGCGCATAACGGCAATCTCACCAATGGCTTGACGCTGCGGCGCGAATTGATCGCCGACGGCGCGATCTGCCAGTCGACCTCCGACACCGAGGTCGTGCTGCTGCTCGCCGCCCGCTCGCGCAAGCGCCGCATCGTCGACCGCTTCATCGAGGCGCTGCACGACATCGAGGGCGCCTATGCGCTGGTGGCGCTGAGCAACAACATGCTGATCGGCGCGCGCGATCCGCTCGGCATCCGCCCGCTGGTGCTGGGCGAACTCGACGGCTGCCCGATTCTGGCCTCCGAGACCTGCGCGCTCGACATTCTCGGCGCGAAATTCGTGCGCGACGTCGAGAACGGCGAGGTCGTCGTGATCGAGCCGGGCCGCGTCACCAGCCTAAAACCGTTCGCGCCGCGCCCGGCCCGGCCATGCATCTTCGAATACATCTATTTCGCCCGCCCCGACTCGGTCGTGCACGGCCGCTCTGTCTATGACGCGCGCAAGGCGATGGGGGCGGAACTGGCGCGCGAGGCGCCGGCTGAGGCCGATGTCGTGGTGCCGATCCCCGATTCCGGCGTGCCGGCCGCGCTCGGCTACGCCCACGCGCTGAAAATTCCGTTCGAACTCGGCATCATCCGCAATCACTATGTCGGGCGCACCTTCATCCAGCCGACGCAGGCGATCCGCGAAAGCGGCGTCAAGCTCAAGCACAACGCCAACCGCGCTGTGATCGAGGGCAAGCGCATCGTGCTGATCGACGATTCGATCGTGCGCGGCACCACCAGCGTCAAGATCGTGCAGATGATGCGCGAGGCCGGCGCGCGGGAAGTGCATTTCCGCATCTCCTCGCCGCCGATCGCCCATCCCGATTTCTACGGCATCGACACGCCCGAGCGCGACAAGTTGCTGGCGGCGCGGATGACGCTGGAGGAGATGCGCGAATTCATCGGCGCCGACAGCCTCGCCTTCCTCTCGGTCGACGGCATTTACCGGGCGATGGGCTATGCCGGCCGCGATCCCGCGACGCCGCAATTCACCGACCATTGCTTCACCGGCGATTACCCGACCCGGCTCGCCGATCTGGAGCTGGAACGGCGCGGCGACGGCATGCTTGCCGAAGCGTCGTGACCTAGTTACCCCAGGGTTAATCTTATCGGTCCAAATGACTTATCCGTTTTGGATAAGTTTTGCACGAGTTGGCGCTAAGTATTCCCCTAGGACACGACCTAGGGGAAATCGCCTTGATCCACGCCGACATCAACCCGCTCGCCGACATCGACCCGCGTCTTCTTAGCGAGGCGTTCCGCCGCGCGCGCCAACAGGCCGCCGTCGCCGAGATCGATTCCGATTCCCTGCTGTCGGCCATTCTCGCCGAGGCGCGGCGCGGCACCCGCGACATGTACGGGCTGGTCAAAGCGGCGGCGACGGCGCGGCTGCGCGAGGTCGCCTGAAAGCCGCGGCGCTAGCGCCGGCTTTGACTAAGTCGCAATAACTTTGCGGCATAACCTTGTAGATTGCCTCGGACGGCGACGCCCTCCCCTATCTCTTTGGCTGGTTTGCGACTTTGATCCGGTCTTCGCCCATCGCGTTGTTATCCGCCCGCCAGACGCTCCCGCGCGGGCCGGGGCGGGAAGCGGGTTTGCGCGAGCTCGACGGCGCCCTCGGGCCGCAGGGCTACGACACGCTGCCGCGCTGGCTCGAACAGCGGTTTCAGGCGGAGACCGCCGACCGGCAAGCGCAGGCCCTGTTCCGCGCCAGCCTCGGCGCGGCGGTGTTCTACAACGCGCAATTGTTCGCCGAATGGTCGCTGACGCCGGACGCCTTCCGGCTGGCGGCGGCGCTGCATTTCGGCCTCGTCACCCCGGCGCTGCTGGCGATCGCCGCCTTCGCGCGCTCCGCGCTGACGCCGCTGCGCCGCGATCTCCTAGGTTTCGCCATCCCGACGCTGATCCTCGTGCAGGCGACGATCACCTATTTCGCCAGCGCCTCGGAAGGCTCGCCCTATTATATCGACCTGCTGGCGGTGATCGGCATTCTCGCCAATTCGAGCCTGCCTTTGAGTTCGCGCGCCTCGCTGTGGAGCACGGCTTTGTGCCTGGCGCTGCTCGCGCTGCTCGTGCGCGCGCCGCATGGGGCGCCCACTCATCTCTATGCTGGCAGCCTGATTCCCATCGTCCTGTGCGTGATGATGACGCTGCATTCCGCGTTCGAGCGCAATCACGAGGCGCGCCGCTCCTATCTGCTCGATTTGCGCCACCGGCTGCGCATCGACGAGGTCGGCGCCGAGGCGCGCCACGATCCGCTGACGGGTCTGGCCAACCGCCGACGGCTGGAGGAGGTCGCGGAGGGGCTATGGACGAAAGACAGCGGCCACGTGTCGCCGGTCTCGATCATCCTCTACGACGTCGACCGCTTCAAATCCTACAATGATCTCTACGGCCATCAGGCCGGCGACGACTGCCTGCGTCAGGTCGCCGCCTGCGCTCTGGCCGAAATCGGCGCCGAGGACGACGTCGCCGCGCGCTACGGCGGCGAGGAGTTCATCCTGCTGTTGCCGCGCACGCCGCTCGAAGAAGCCCGCCGCGCCGCCGAGCGGCTGCGCGCGGCGGTGGCGGCGCTGCGCATTCCCCACGCCGGCGGCGAGGAGCTTGGCGTCGTCAGCGCCAGTTTCGGCGTCGCCTGCGCCGACAGCGCGGCTTGCGGTTTCGCGGCGCTGACCGCCGAGGCCGACGCGGCGCTCTACCGCGCCAAGCGCGGCGGCCGCAATCGCGTGATCGCCGCGACCGGCGCCCCCAAGGGACCGAAAGCCGCCTGAGCCGCTTGCGCCCGCCCGGCCCCATCGCCATGCTCGGGCCGGGAGACGATCTGTCATGTCGCTGCGCCGCTTCGAGCCGGAGAGGTTTCATGTACATTGCGCGCAATCGCCTCGCGCGCTGAGCGCGTGAGCCGGCCGCATCCCGCCGCGCCCGAGCCGGTCGAGGGCCGGATTCTCGCCATCGCCGCCGAGCACGTGCGCCGGTTCGGCGCGGCGCGGGTGACCGTGGTCGGCGTCGCGGCCGAGGCCGGCATGACGCACGCCAATGTCTATCGCTATTTTCCCTCGAAAGCCGCGCTGCTGGAGGAAATCACCGCCGCCTGGCTGCGGCCGCTGGAGGCGAAGCTGCGCGAGGCGGCGGACGGCGCCGATCCGGCGCACGACAAGCTGGAGCGCATGTTGCTCGCCGTGCATCGCGCCTATCGCGAAAAGCTCGACGGCGACCCCGCACTGTTCGATCTCCTGATCGATTCGCTCAGCAAGGAGCGCCCCGCCGCGCGCAAACACCGCGCCCGCGTGCAATCGGAAATGCAGCGCGTGGTCGAGGAAGGCGTCGCCTCGGGCGCCTTCGCGATGGCCGACCGGCGCCGCGCGCTGGCGCTGGTGTTCGACGCCAGCCACCGGTTCATTCACCCGCTGGCGCTGCGGCTCGACCGCGCCGCGCCGGCGGCGGCTTTGGCGCAGCGGTTCGAGCGCGTCGTCGCGATGACCTTGCGGGCGCTGCGCACCGGCCGCACCTGAGCGCGCGCCGAAAATGCGGCTGTCGCCGCCGCGACAACGCCGATCTGCTGGCATATGAAGAGTTTAGCAACGGGAAGCGTTCATTCCTCGTTCATCGGCCGGTCATCTGCGTCGGCGCATAGGCGGCTTGAGGAGCTGTCGTCTTGCCATCTGAATTTGGACATCGCGCGTGGTTTGGCGGTCTATCGGCCGCGCTTCTCGGCGCCATCGCGCTGTTCTCGCAGCACGGCGCGCAATCCTTCACCGTGCCGGATTGGTGCGGCGGCGTGCGGCCGTGCCCGCCGCCCTGCCTGGGCGCGCCCGAGGCGGCGCGCGATCCGGAAGAATTCGTCCAGCTCGCCCGCTACGAGCTGGGTCCGCGCCGGCGCGTCTCCCCTCGCTGGGCGCCGCCGCGTCGCCACGCCATTCACCCGCTCTATCATCCGCAATGGAGCGCGCCGGCGGCGACGGTGGAGCTGCCGCCCGCCAATATGTTGATGCCGGCGCTGCCCGATCCCAGGAACGTCTATTCCGAGATCGCGCCGGACAAGTTCAGCCCGGCGACGGCGGGGGCGTTGCCGCGCGTCTACGCGCCCAATCTGACGACCGGCCGCGTCGACGTGATCGACCCCGCCACCTTCACCGTGGTCGACAGCTACAAGGCTGTGCCGAGCCCGCAGCACATCGTGCCGTCGTGGGATTTGCAGACGCTGTGGGTGTCGGGCGACATCAGTTACACTGGCGGCCACGCCTCCGTCGCCCCGATCGACCCGAAGACCGGCAAGATGGGCGCGCCGATCTCGGTGCCCGATTCCTACAACATGTATTTCACGCCGGACGGGCGCTCGGCGATCCTGGTCGCCGAGGCCAAGCGGCGGCTGGAGTTCCGCGATCCCAAGTCGATGGCGTTGCAGACCTATGTCGTCGTGCCCGAATGCGCCGGCATCAACCACGCCGATTTCGCGCTCGACGGCTCCTACGTGCTGTTCACCTGCGAATTCAGCGACCGGCTGGCCAAGATCGACCTCGTGCATCACAAGCTGGCGGGGATGCTGCAACTGAGCCCCAGGCACATCCCGCAGGACATCCGCGTCGCGCCCGACGGCTCCGCCTATTTCGTCGCCGACATGTTGCAGGACGGGTTGATCGTCATCGACGGCGACGCCTTCAAGGAGACCGGCTTCATCAAGACCGGCGTCGGCGCGCACGGCCTCTATCCCAGCCGCGACGGCAAGAAGCTCTACATCTCCAATCGCGGCACCCACAATCTCGCCGGTGTCAAGGACGGCGAGGGCAGCGTCTCGGTGATGGATTTCGCCAGCCGCAGAATCGAGGCGACCTGGACCATTCCGGGCGGGGGCAGCCCCGATATGGGCAATGTCAGCGCCGACGGCAAATGGCTGTGGCTGTCGGGCCGTTACGACGGCGTCGTCTACGCCTTCAACACGACCGACGGCGCCGTGAAGACGATCCCCGTCGGCGGCATGCCGCACGGGCTGACGGTGTGGCCGCAGCCGGGCCGCTATTCGCTCGGGCATACCGGGAATATGCGGTAGCGGCGCGGCCGCAAGGAACCCGGCCGCGCCCTTCGACGTTTCAAGCGCCATGACTGATCTGCCGACGATCGAGGGACGTCCGCGACCGGCCGCCGCCCCAATCGCGCCGACGCCGCCGTTCCCGCCGCCGCGGCCGCACAAGCTCGGCCTGTTGCGGCTGCTGCTGACCCTGTGGCGCAATCCGCTCGACGCCTGGGCGCGTCCCTATTTCGAGCAGATGATCGTCGTCGATCGATCGATCCTGGGCGAGATGGCGGTGATCAACGCGCCGGAGGCGATCCGCCGCGTGCTGGCGGACAATAGCGAAAACTACCGCAAGGATCGGCTGCAACGGCGCGTCCTCGGCAAGGCGATGCGCGACGGGCTGTTGCTGGCGGAGGATCGCCGCTGGCGCGAGCAGCGGCGCGCCGCCGCGCCCGCCTTCGCGCTGCGCGGCGTGACCGAATTCGCCCCCGCGATGAGAAGCGCGATCGACGACCTGATCGCGCGCTGGCGCGGCCTCGGCGACGGCGCCGTCGTCGATGTCGCGGCGGAAGCGGCCCGGCTGACGCTCGACGTTCTGACCCGGACGATTTTCGCCGACGGGCTTGGCGACGATCGCGAGCAGGTGCGCCGCCATATGCGCACCTATTTCGATTCGGTCGGCCGCATCGACGCGCTCGACCTGTTGGGGCTGCCGGCCTTCCTGCCGCGCAGCGGTCGCGGCCGCGTCCGCCGCGCCCAGGTTTTTTTCGATGCGGCGGTGCAAAGGCTGCTGGCGACGCGCAACGACCTCCTCGCCGCCGATCCCGCAAGCGCGCCGCACGATCTGCTGACGCTGCTGCTGGCGTCGCGCCAAAACGGCTGCGGCCTGACGGACGACGAGATTCGCGCCAACCTCGTCACTTTCATCGCCGCCGGGCACGAAACCACCGCCAATGCGCTAACCTGGTCGCTGTTCCTGCTGACGCTGGCGCCGGAATGGCGCGAAGGGGTGGCGGCGGAGGCCGACGGCGGCGAGCCGGCGGCGCTGGTCGCGACCCGCGCCGTCGTCGACGAGGCGTTGCGGCTCTACCCGCCGCTGGTCGCGCTCA
>JAGWRL010000305.1 GCA_028876585.1 Pseudomonadota bacterium
CCGGCCATCAACTCGGCTTCAACGATTTGAAGGCGATCGAGGTCGCCGGGTTTCTCGACGCGATCGACGGCCGACGTCCCGAGCCGTTCAACTTCCGCGCCGGCCTGCGCATCCAGACGCTGGTGGAAACGATTCAGGAATCGAGCCGCGCCGGCGCCTGGCGGGAGGTCGCCTGACGGCTGAACTCCAAGCGAACGGGCCGGTCGCGCGTTCGCGCCGCCTCAACCCGGGGTGTAGTGTCGCTCCGCTTCGGGATCGGTCATATCATAGGCGAGGCCGTCGAGCTCCCGCCACGCCGCTTCCGTGATCGCCGCGCTCGCCCAATCCAAGGTCTCGCGCACGCGCTGCGGCCGCGACACGCCGACGATCGTCGAGGCGACGTCGGCGGCGCGGATCGAGAATTGCAGCGCCGCGGCGCCGACCGCGATGTGGCGCCGCTCGCAGATGGCCTCGACGCGCCTGACCGGCGCCAGCGCGGCCTCGCTCGCCTCCTGATAGGTGATGCGCGGCGCCTTGGCGCTGCCCTTGGCGAGAACGCCGCCGGCGTAAGGCGCGGCGTTGAACACCGCCATGCCGCGGCCGCGCGCTTTCGCATAGGCCGGACCGGCGGAGCGATTGAGCAGCGTGTAGCGATTGTGGTTCATCACCACATCGAACGGCCAATCGCCGATGAGGGAGGTAAACAGATCCATGCGGCCCATCGCGAGGCCGACCGCCGTCGCCAATCCCTCCTGCTTGAAGCGAAACAACGCCTCCAGCGCGCCGCCCTTGCGGGTGACTTCGCTGACGTCGGCGCCATGCTCGGGATCGTGCAGATGCAGGATGCCGACTTTGTCGACGCCGAGCGCGGCGAGGCTCTCCTCCAGCGAACGCCGGGCGCGGGCCGCGTCGAAGCGCCCGGTCTCCATGTCGCGATCCAGCTTGGTTGAGAGCACGAAGCCTTGGGGCAAGCCGCCGCGCTCGCGGATGACCGCGCCGATGCGCGCTTCCGAGCGGCCCATGCCGTAGTTGCGCGAGGTGTCGAGCAGATTGACCGGACCGTCGAAGATGGCGCGCACGGTGGCGCGCGCGGTGTCCTCGTCGACGTCATGGCCGTAGGTGTCGGGCATGCCGCCGAGCGGCCCGGCGCCGAAACCGACCTCGGTTACAAACAGACCCGTCTCGCCGATGGGATTCTTCTTCATGGTCCGCCACAACGCTCCTGTCAGAGGGTTCGCCGCGCCCTTCGGCGCCTGGAGATAAGCCTACGTCGACTGCGCCAAGGTCAAGAGGAACTCGGGCGCCGCCGACCACGCCGCGCGGTGTGCCGCGTGCATTCCGCCGATTCGTCGGCGATCGGCAAGATTTGATGACCTCCCGCGCAAGACGCAATTTTATTCGCTTGTCCGCAATTATCGTTGCTGGAAGAGAAAATTGTCAATATGCGCTTTCGCGGCGATCGGCGACGCGGCGCCACGCCTTGCGCGCCGGTTCGTGTGGGCGGCTCAGCTTGGCGGGCGCCGCGCTCCCCGGGGCGCTCACGAAGGCGGGGCGCGAAGGTTCGCAAAATCAACGGTTTGCGCTGATCTGGCTGGGGCGCCTGGATTCGAACCAGGGGATGGCGGAATCAAAATCCGCTGCCTTACCGCTTGGCTACGCCCCAGCGGCCGAGAACACATTCGATTCTAGGCGCGCGGCGACCATAAATGGCGGCTCTCGCCCCCGCAAGCCCCGCGCGCCGCGACTTTGCGTTGTCTCTCGGCGTTGAATCGGATACCGCAAAGCCTTGCATCGCCCCGGCTCGACCCGAAGCTTGGGAAAAATTCTAGGTGAAGGCAATTGTCCGGCGCACGGCTTTTCCATCTGCACATCCCCAAGACCGCCGGCACGGCTTTGCGCAGCGCATTTGGCCGCGCCGAACACAAGATTCTCCCCGTCGGTTCGAATTTCGTCTTCGATCCGGCGCGGCACGGCGACGTGGATCTGTTCAGCGGTCATGCCGGATTTCGGGCGGTCGAAGCCTCGCCCGCCTTGCGCGGCAAAGTGATCACTATACTGCGCGATCCATATGACCGTTTAATGTCGTATTACTATCACCTCGTCCAACAGCATCGCGACGGCCTCGAAAATTCGCACCGCAGCTTGCTCGCGTCAAAATATAACCTCGCCGAATTCCTCGCCATCAAGGACGATCCGCACCTGCTGAGCGACATCTACAATACTATGACGTGGCAATTGGTCTATGACATCAGCGTCAACGCCCGGATGGAATATCGAAGCCGGATGCCGGCGTTTTCGGAAGCGGATCTGGTCGAGCGCGCGAAAGCCAATTTATCGTCCTTTCTGGTCGTCGGCTTCCAGTCGCAAATGGGCCCTTTCCTTAGTAAATTGAAAGAGATGAGCGGCTTTTCCGGCCGCCTCGTCACCGAGAACGCCACCGCCGAGCGGGTCGCGCTGCACGCCATCGACGCCGACACGCGCCGCCGCTTGCGCGGCTGGATCGAGCTTGACCTCGAAGTCTACGAATGGGCGCTCGCCAATCTCGGCCGCGATTGAGGCGCGACGCGCGCTCCAGCCGCCTTTCCCTAACGCGGAAAAACCGCATAAAGGGCAAAACCCTGCGGAGACGGGCATGATCCTGATTTCGGGCGAAGCGCTGATCGACCTCATCCCCGACCCCGAAGTGGAGGGGCGCTACGACGCCGTGCTCGGCGGCTCGCCTTATAATGTTGCGATCGGGCTGGCCCGTCTCGGCGCCGGCGCGGCCTTCGTGTCGCGCCTTTCCGCCGACGCCAATGGCGAAAAGCTCGCCGCGGCGCTGGCGGCGGACGGCGTCGATCTCTCGCTGGTCGCGCGCGACCCGCGCCCGACCACGCTCGCCTTCGTCATGCGCGGCACGGCGCAGACGGGGTCGCGCTACAGTTTCTACCTCGACGCGACCTCGTTCGACGGCGCCTGGCCGTTCCCGGCCGACTGGCCGCAGGGCGCGCGCCACCTGCATGTCGGCTCGATCTCGGCGCTCGATTCGCGCCATGGCGAGCGGGTGGTCGAGGCGCTGACGCGGGCGCAGGCGCGGCTGTCGACCAGCTTCGACCCCAATGTGCGCCCGCTCGTCACGCCCGACCGCGCCAGCGTCGTCGCGCTCGCCGAACGACAGGCGGGGCTCGCCAGCCTGGTGAAGGCGAGCGAGGAGGACCTGGAATGGCTCTATCCCGGCCGCCCGGTTGAGGACACGCTGAAAGCCTGGGCGGCGGCGGGGCCGCGATTCTGCGTCGCCACCCTCGGCGGCGAGGGCGCGATCGCCTATCTCGGGGCGGAGCGGCTCGAAATCCAACCGCGAAAGGTCGAGGTGGTCGACACCGTCGGCGCCGGCGACAGCTTTATGTCGTCGCTGTTGTTCGCGATGGATCGCGACGGCGCGCTGGGGGGCGGCAAGCCGGCGCCGAGCCGCGTACAGCTCGGCGGCTGGCTCGATTTCGCCGCCCGCGCCTCGGCGATCACCTGCACCCGCAAGGGCTCCAATCCGCCGAATTTATCGGAGGTGGAGGCCGCGCATTGAACGAAGTGACGCACTCGCGGCGTGTTGCGGCGCGGCGCCTGCGGGGTTAAAGCGAAGCCTTAGAAATAACCAGGACTGCCCCGCCATGGCCATGATTGCGCCCAAACCGCGCCCCTTGTCGCCGCATCTCGACGTCTATCGGATGACATTGACGATGGCGATGTCGATCGTGCATCGCATCACCGGCGTCGGGCTTTACATCGGCGTGGCGCTGCTGGCGTGGTTCCTGCTGGCGCTGTCGGGCGATGCGATGACGTTCGCGACCTTCACCGGCTTCATCCATTCGATCATCGGCCAGTTGCTGCTGCTGGGCTTCACCTGGGCCTTGTTCCATCACATGCTCGGCGGCGTGCGGCACGCTTTTTGGGACGCCGGAATCGGGCTCGACGATCCGCTGCGCGAGCGGCTGGCGCAGATGACGCTGGTAGGCGGGGTCGCGCTGACGCTGATCGTCTGGATCGTCGGCTACGCCGTCCGCTGAAGGGGAAGCTACGATGACCTCATCCTACCGCACCCCGCTCGGCCGCGTTCGCGGGCTCGGCTCCGCCCGGCTCGGCACGCAAGACAACTGGCGCATGAAGATCACGTCGCTGGCGCTGATCCCGCTCAGCATCGCCTTCGTGCTGCTGATGCTGGCGCTGCTGCACCGGGATTACAACGGCGCGCGGGCGCTGATGGGCGAGCCGCTGCCGGCGGTGATCGTGCTGCTGTTCGTGCTGACCGGCATCTACCACGCCGAACTCGGCATGCGTTCGGTGATCGTCGACTATCTGCAGGGCCATCTGCGCGAATTCGCGCTGATCGCCAATTCCTGCGCGGCGGTGGCGCTGGGAATCGCCTGCGTTTACGCCGTGCTGCGCATCGGCTTCGTTTAAGGATCTTTGTGATGGCGACCAACGGCGCGACGGCCCCGGCGCAAAACGGCAAGGCCTATCCGATCACCGACCACACGTTCGACGTCGTGGTCGTCGGCGCGGGCGGCGCGGGGCTTCGCGCCAGCGTCGGCTGCGCCCAGGCGGGCCTGCGCACCGCCTGCATCAGCAAGGTGTTTCCGACCCGCTCGCACACCGTGGCGGCGCAGGGCGGCATTTCCGCTTCGCTCGGCAATATGGGGCCGGACGACTGGCGCTGGCACATGTACGATACGGTGAAGGGTTCCGACTGGCTCGGCGACCAGGATGCGATCGAATATCTCTGCCGCAACGCGCCCGCCGCCGTCTACGAACTCGACCATTGGGGCGTGCCGTTCTCGCGCACCGAGGAG
>JAGWRL010000306.1 GCA_028876585.1 Pseudomonadota bacterium
GCCGACGCGCTGGAGGCGCTGGCGGCGGAATTGCGCGCGGGCGGCGCCGCCGCGCGCGCCTATCCGCTCGACGCGCGCGAGGAAAGCGAGGTCGTCGCCCTGTTCGACGCGGTCGAGCGCGATCTCGGGCCGCTCGAGGTCGTCGTCTTCAACATCGGCGCCAATGTGCGCTTCGGCCTGACCGACACCACCGACCGGGTCTATCGCAAGGTGTGGGAAATGGCGGCGTTCGCCGGTTTCCTGGCCGTGCGCGAGGCGGCGCGGGTGATGCTTCCGCGCGGCGCCGGCTCGATCCTCATCACCGGCGCGACCGCCAGCGCGCGCGGCGGAATCGGCTATGCCGCCTTCGCCGGCGCCAAGCACGCGCTGCGGGCGCTGGCGCAGAGCGCGGCGCGCGAACTCGGCCCCAAGGGGGTGCATGTCGCGCATCTGCTGATCGATGGCATGATCGACGGGACCTTCGCCCGCGCGATCGCCCCCGACGCGGCCGAGCGGCTGGCGCGCGAGGAAATCCTCGATCCCGCCGAAATCGCCCGCAACTTCGTGTTCCTGCACCGGCAGCGCCGCAGCGCCTGGACGTTCGAAATGGATCTGCGCCCGTTCTGCGAACCCTGGTGAGCCATGGCCAAGACGTTGGAGTTTCTGTTCGATTTCGCCAGCCCGAATTGCTGGCTGGCCTATCGCGCGCTGCCGCCCATGCTGGCGCGCACCGGCGCGCGGCTGGAAATCGAGCCGGTGCTGCTCGGCGGCCTGTTCAAGGCGACCGGCAACCAGTCGCCGATGACCGCCTTCGCCCAGGTCAAAGGCAAGCTCGCCTATGAAGACCTGGAGATGCGCCGCTTCATCGCCCGCCACGGGCTGACGCAATTCCGCATGAACCCGCATTTCCCCGTCAATACGCTGCTGCTCATGCGCGGCTTCGTCGCCGCGCGCCGGGGCGGGCAGGGCGCGGCCTATCTGGAGGCGGGCTTGCGGGGCCTGTGGGAGGAGGGCCTCGCGCTCGCCGACCCCGCCGTGTTGCAGGCCCGGCTCGACCGCGCCGGGCTCGACGGCGCGGCGCTTGTCGCCGCCGCGCAGACGCCTGAGGTGACAGCCGCGCTGGCGGAGGCGACCGAGCGCGCCGTCGCGCGCGGCGCTTTCGGGCTGCCGACTTTCTTCATCGGCGAGGAGATGTATTTCGGCAAGGAGCGGCTGGGGCAGATCGAGCAGGACCTCGCCGCGCCGTGACCGAACTGTCTTCGCTGCTGCTGGACCCCGCCGTCTGGGCGGCGCTCGCGACCCTGGTCGCGATGGAGCTGGTGCTCGGCGTCGACAATCTGGTGTTTCTGGCGCTGGTGACGGCGCGGGTGGCGAAGCCGCGGCAGGGGGCGGCGCGCCGGCTCGGCCTGGCGCTGGCGCTCATCCTGCGGTTGGCGCTGCTGGCCGGCGCGGCGTGGCTGGTCGGCCTGACCGCGCCTTTGTTCCAACTGCTCGGCCACGGTTTTTCGTTGCGCGATCTGGTGCTGCTCGGCGGCGGCTTCTTCCTGCTGTTCAAGGCGACGCAGGAAATTCACGATCACGTCGAAGGCCGCCACGACGCCGACGCCGCGCCCAAACCGCCGCTCGGCTTCGGCGCGGCGATCGCCCAGATCGTCGCGCTTGACTTGGTGTTCTCGGTCGACAGCATCGTCACCGCGGTCGGCATGACCGACAATTTTCCGGTGATGGCGACCGCCGTCATCATCGTCATTTTCATGATGGCGCTGGCGGCCGGGCCGTTGTCGCGCTTCATCACCTCCAACCCGACGCTGGTGATGCTGGCGCTGGGTTTTCTGTTGATGATCGGCATGGTGCTGATCGCCGACGGTTTTGGGCTGCACGTGCCCAAGGGCTATATTTACGCGGCGTTCCTGTTCTCCGGCGGCGTCGAGGCGCTCAATACTTTGCGGCGGGTGCGCGGGCGGCGCAACAAAAGCTGAGCGCGGCAACGATTCTTGAACGCTATTCGCGAATATTCCGGGGCGTCCTCAACAAGAGCCGCCCGTGACGGATTTCGCCGCGCCGAGTTTTCCCGTTCCGCCTTCGGCAAGCGCGCGCGTGCGCAATTTCGCACGGCTCGGCCTCGTCTATCTCGCCGCCTATCTGGCGCTGAACTGGATCACGAACCAGCGCGGCGTCGGCGGCTCGCCGATCACCCTGTGGAGCCCCGACGACGCCTTGAGCGTCATGCTGATCATGGAATCCTGGGTCTTCGCGCCGATCCTGTGCGTGGCGCGCATTGCCGCCGACCAGCTGTTCCACCGACAGCCTCATTCGTTCTACGGGACGATCGTGTGCGATACGATCTTGGTCGTCGGCTATCTCGGCATCGCGCTGACCTTGCGCGGCAAGTTCGGCCTGCAAATCCGCTCGATGCGGCCGCGCGATCTCATCGCCGTGCTGGTGGTCGCCCCGCTCGGCTCCGCGATCATCGGCGTGGTCTATTGCGGGGCGCTGATCGCGGTCGGCGCCATGCCGGCGTCGGAATTCCTTTCCTCCTACGCCGGCTTCTGGATCGGCGACGCGGCGGCGATGGTCGTCATCATTCCCGCCACCTGTTCGATTTTCAGGGTCTTTTCCGCCGAGCCGTGGCGCCAGCCGGTGAGCGGCCGCGCCCTGATCCTGTTCGCGGGGACGATGCTGTTCGTCGGCGCCGTCATCCTCGTCAGCGCGTCGAGCCTCAAAACCCGCTATCTGTTCAATCTCGCGTTTTTGCCGATCCTGACGATCGGGATGAAATTCGGCTACGACGCCGGCGCGCTCACCCTGCTGATCTTGCAGATCCTCCTGCTGGTGGCGCTCGACTATTTCGACGTGCGCGACCAAGATTTCGCGACCTACCAGATTCTGATGTTCGCGCTGGCGGTGTCGGGCCAGGCGCTGGGCGCGATGGTGACCGAATGGGAAACGGCGACGGCGCAGTTGCGCCGCCAGCAGGCCGATCTGGCGAAAGTGTCGGAGCGGGCGACCAACGGCGCGATGGCGGCGGCGATGAGCCATGAGATCAGCCAGCCGCTCGCCTCGATCGCCGCCTATCTGCTGGGCGCGCGCCGGCTGCTCGAAAGCGGCAATGGCCAGGACAAGGCGCTCGGCGCGTTGCGCAAAGCCGAAGGCGAGGCGGCGCGGGCGCGCAAAATCATCGAGCGACTGCGCGATTTCGTCGCCAAGGGCGAGGTCGCGCGCGAATGGGTCGATCTGGGCGATCTTGCGGGCGTGATCCTGCGCCTGCAAACGGACGCGGCGAGCGAACGCGGCGTCACCTTGCGGCTGAACGCTTCGGACGAGGGGCCGTTGCGCGCGCGCATCGACCGGGTCGGCGTCGAGCAGGCGCTCGCCAATCTCGTGCTCAACGCCATCGAGGCGGCCCCGGCGCGCACCGGCGTCGTGGCGATCGCGCTGGCGCGGCGCGGAGCGATGGCGGTGCTCAGCGTCCAGGACAATGGTCGGGGGGTGGCGACGGAAATCGCCGAGCGCCTGTTCGAGCCGTTCGAGACCACCAAGCCGCGCGGCATGGGGCTCGGCCTGCCGCTCGCCAAGGAGATCGCGGCGCAGCATGGCGGCCGGCTGAACTGGCGGCCGGTCGCGCCGCAGGGCGCCCGGTTCGAGTTGGAGTTGCCTTTGGCATGACCGCGACCAAGCGACGCGTCTATATCGTCGACGACGAACCCGAGATCCGCGACGCGCTGACGCTGCTGCTTTCCACGGCCGGCGTCGACACCGAGGAATACGCCTCCGCCGAAGGGTTTTGGGAGAGCGCGCCGCACGGCGAAGCCTTTTGCGTCATCCTCGACAATCGCCTGCCGGGGCTGAGCGGCATCGAACTGCTCGCCCGCATCGTCGAACGCTCCAGGGGCGCCAGCGTCATCATGATGACCGGGCACGGCGACATTCCCACGGCGGTGCAGGCGATGCGGCTCGGCGCCTTTCACTTCGTGGAGAAGCCGTTCGACGCCGAGAGCCTGCTCGCCATGGTGGAGGAGGCGCTGTCGCGCGCCGAGCGGCAATCGGGGGACCATGTCGAGGCCGCCCGCTTCCGCGAACGCCGCGCCACCCTGACCGAGCGCGAGGCGGAAGTGTTCGATCTGCTGCTGCAAGGCTGCGCCACCAAAACCATCGCCGCCAAGCTCGACATCACCGTGCGCACCGCCGAGCATCATCGCGGCGCCGTGTTGCGCAAGTTCGACGCCCGGTCGATCTCCGCGCTCATGCGGTTGGCTCTGGCGAGAAACGATTGATCAACCACGAATTCACGATCGCCTAGGTAGACTCAACAATTTTGCACCTAAGCAACGTAAGGTAATTTCCGCGCATGAACCGCGGGCGTGCTGAGTTGCAACACAGAGACGAACGCGGGACCTGTGTCGTGGAGCCAAACCATGTTCGACCGCTTTGGGGAATTCATCGTCGAGGACGCTGGCGCGACCGCCATCGAATATGCGCTGATCGCCTCGCTGATCGCCATCGCCCTTGTGACAATCCTGACCAACCTCGGCACGCGGCTGAGCAAGGAATTCTCCGAGATCAGCAGTGCGTTGAAATAACGGCAGGGCGGAACGGCGCGAAATGCGCTTGGCCGACGCCTGCTGTCCAACCGCGCCGAATCGAACCCCGATCGGCGCCTTGCAAAGGGAAAGAACCATGCGTCAAGTCAAATGCTTTCTCGTCGCCAACGACGGCGCCACAGCGATCGAATATGGGCTCATCGGCGCGCTCATCGCGGTCGCGCTAATTGCGGTTCTCACCAACCTCGGCACACAAATGAGCGCCACCTACTCCGAAGTCAGCAGCGCGCTGAAGTGATCGGCAGCTCGATGCGAAGGGCCATAACTGCGGGAAAATCGCCGCGGAGCGGGCGGCGCGGCGTCCAGGATTCCTGCGCCGCGGTCGCAACGGTTTCCACGGCGCTAACGCGGGGCGGACAATTCTTGCGCGGCGCGAAAGTCATTGCTTACCCTGCGGCGCTGTCGGATTACGTTGCGGGAGCGCCGGTGGGAACTTGTTAACCCGGGACCGTTCTTATGCGTCCTCAGGCGGCGGAACTTCCTTCGCCGCCGCCGAGTAAAGGGTTCTCACCATGCGTCACATCAAGCAATTTGTCCGGGCCGAAGAAGGCGCGACCGCGATCGAATACGCCCTGATCGCCTCGCTGATCGCGATTGCGCTCGTCACCATCCTGACCAATCTGGGCACCCAGCTCAGCGCCACCTTCTCCGAAGTCAGCAGCGCGCTGAAATAATTCGCGGCGCCGGGCGTCAGCTCAAAGCGTAAAGCTGACGCCGCAGCCGCACGAGGCGATCGCGTTCGGGTTCTTCACCTTGAACGCGCGCCCCATCAGGTCATCGACGAAATCGAGTTCCGATCCCTTCACCATCTCAAGCGAGACGGGATCGACCACGACGGTCGCGCCGTCGCGGGTGGCGACGAAATCGTCGTCGGCGCGCGTCCTGTCGACGTCGAAGGCGTATTGAAAGCCCGAGCAGCCGCCGCCTTTGACGGAAATGCGCAGGGCGGCTTCCGGCTCGCCGTTGAGAACTTTCTTTAATTGCCGCGCCGCATTGGCGCTGATGGTGAGGGCGGGGCTCTCGCTCATGTCGTTGTCCGGGAGTAAAGGATCGGCTTAGAAGATAAGCCCTCATTCCGGAACCGCAATCGTTTCATGCAGGCCCTGCCTCCCGCGCCGCGTTCGGCGCTCGCCGCCGACCCTACCGCCTCGCGCGGCCGTCTGCACCCCGAAGCGGCCTCGCCGACCCGCACCGCGTTCCAGCGCGACCGCGACCGGATCGTCCATTCGACCGCGTTTCGCCGCCTCGCCCACAAGACCCAGGTGTTCGTGCATCACGAGGGCGATCACTTTCGCACCCGGCTGACCCACACCATCGAGGTCGCCCAGCTCGCCCGTACGCTCGCCCGCGCCTTCGCGCTCGACGAGGATTTGACGGAGGCGGTCGCGCTCGGCCACGACCTCGGCCACACCCCGTTCGGCCACGCCGGCGAGGATGCGCTCAACGCCTGTCTGGCCGAGCACGGCGGTTTCGATCACAACAGCCATGCCCTGCGGCTCGTCACTGAACTCGAACGCCACTACGCCGAGTTCGACGGCCTCAATCTGAGCTGGGAGACGCTGGAGGGGCTGGTCAAGCACAATGGCCCGTTGCTCGACGCGCAGGGCCAGCCGGCGCCGCGCTGGCGCGCCGCCGGCATTCCCGAGGCGATCGTCGCCTATGACGCGCGGCGTTCGCTGCGTCTGGCCGAATATCCCGCGCTTGAGGCGCAGGCGGCCGCCCTGGCCGACGATGTCGCCTATAACGCGCATGACATCGACGACGGCCTGCGCGCCGGCCTGTTCGCGCTCGGCGATGTCGCCCGCATCCCCTATATCGGCGGCCTGATCGGCGAAATCGACGCCTGCTATCCCGGCCTGGAGGACACGCGCAAGATTCACGAATTGTCGCGCCGCGTCATCACCCGTTTTATGGAGGACGCCATCGCCTCGACCGCCGCGCGGCTGACGGCCGACGGGATCGAAACCGCCCAGGCGGCGCGGCGGGCGGGGCGGCCGATGTTCGCCTTTTCCGAACCGATGGCCGCCGCCGAGCGCGACATCAAGACCTTCCTGTTCGCCTCGATGTACCGCCACCCCCAGGTCAACCGGATGCGCGCCGAGGCGGACCGGATCGTGCGCGCGCTGTTCTCGGCCTATGTGCGCGCGCCGGCGGAAATGCCGGCGGTGTGGGCCGAGCGGGCGCGCCGATTCGGCCCCGAGCGCGCCTCGGCCGATTATGTCGCCGGCATGACCGACCGCTATGCGCTGGGCGAATATCGCCGGCTCTTTGACCCTGAGGCGCGGCTGGGCTAAAGCGCGGCGACAAGTCTCCCTTAGGACAATTTATGAATCTCTTCGCCGACTTCGAGGCGCGTGTGGCCGCGCTTTTGGCCGAGCGGGTCGCCGCTGGCGCGCTGCCCGAGGGGCTCGATCTCGCCCGCTTCGTCGTCGAGCCGCCGCGCGAGGCCGCCCATGGCGATCTCGCCGTCAACGCCGCCATGGTCTACGCCAAGGAAGCCAAGGCCGCCGGCTCGAATCCGCGGGCGCTCGCGGAGAGCCTGGCGGAAGGTCTGCGCCAGGGCGGCGACGTCGCGGGGGTCGAGGTCGCCGGTCCCGGCTTTCTCAACATCCGGCTCAAACCCGTTGTTTTCGAAAGCGTTTTGCGGGACGTGCTGCTTCGCGGCGACGCCTACGGGCGCGGCGCGGCGCGCGCGGACGGCCCGGTCAACGTCGAATATGTCAGCGCCAATCCGACCGGGCCGATGCATGTCGGCCATGCGCGCGGCGCGGTGTTCGGCGACGCGCTCGCCAATCTGCTGGCCTTCTCCGGCGCCGAGGTGACGCGCGAATATTACATCAACGACGCCGGCGCGCAGGTCGACGTGCTCGCCCGCTCCGCTTTCATGCGCTACCGCGAGGCGCTGGGCGAGACGATCACGATCCCCGAAGGGCTCTATCCCGGCGACTATCTGAAACCTGTCGGCGAAGCGTTGGCGAAGGCGCATGGAAAGGCGCTGCTGGAGAAGCCCGAGAGCGAATGGCTGCCGATCGTCAAGAACGCCGCCATCGACGCCATGATGGACATGATCCGCGGCGATCTCGCCGCGCTCAACATCCGGCACGAGGTCTTCTTCTCCGAGCGCACGCTGCACGATCGCTCGGCGGGGCCGTCGCTGATCGATCGGGCGATCGACTGGCTGCGAGAGAAGAGCCTCGTCTATGAGGGCCGCCTGCCGCCGCCCAAGGGCGC
>JAGWRL010000032.1 GCA_028876585.1 Pseudomonadota bacterium
GAGCCGGAGCCGGCCGCCGACGAGCCGGCGCGCCCGCGCCGCACCGGCTGGTGGCAGCGCGCCAAATCGACGCTGGTCGGGGAATAACGACTTCGCGCCCGGGCGAAATCCCGGGCGCTCACCCAGGCAGAGGGCGATTTACGCACCTGTCGTTTCGCGCTAGCCTTGCCGCATGAGCAGCAGCGACGAACCCGCGCATCACGACCTCGGCGGCGCGCCGCGATTCCTGTGCGAAGCGGTCGACCTGCAACCGCATGAACTGACCGAACTCGACCGCAACGTCGACGCTTTGCGCTCGCTGCTGAGCGCGAAAAAGCTCATGTCGGTCGATGAGTTGCGGCGCGGCATCGAGGCGATCCCCGAGGCCGAATATCATCGGCTCGACTATTACGCGCGCTGGATGCGCTCGATCGCCGACAACACGATCCAGCGCGGCGTCGTGACCGAATCCGAACTGCGCGCCGAATTGGACCGCCGATGAAATTCGCGCCCGGCGACCCCGTGTCAGTGAAAGCCGACTGGCCCGAACGACGCGGGCCGGCGCATATCCGCACGCCGCATTTTGTGCGCGGCCGCAAGGGGCGCGTGGTACGGCCGTTGGGCGCCTTCCCCAATCCGGAGGATCTCGCTTTCGCGCGCCCCGCCGCCGACCGGGAGCTTTATCACGTGAAATTCACGATGAGCGAGCTTTGGCCCGATCCGTCGGCGGACGACGATGTGCTGGTCGAACTCTATGAGCATTGGTTGGAGCCGGCATGAACGTCCTGCAAGCCGACAGCGCGGCGCTGTATCAGGCGATCACCAAGCTGCTGTGCGCCAAGGGCGTCTTGAGCGAAGCGGAGATCGCCCAGCAGCGGACCGCGTTCGAAAGCGCCTCGCCCGGACAGGGCGCGCGCATGGTCGCGCGGGCGTGGACGGACCCCGATTTTCGCACGCAACTGCTGCGCGACGGAACCGCCGCGGCGGAGGCGATGAGCATTCCCATGCGCGGCATGCCGCCGCTCGGGGTGCTCGAAAACACCGAGGAATTTCATCACCTCGTCGTCTGCACATTGTGCAGTTGCTACCCCAAGGCGGTGCTCGGCTATCCCCCTTACTGGTACAAATCGGCGGCCTATCGCGCCCGCGCGGTGCGCGATCCGCGCGGCCTGCTGGCCGAGTTCGGCACGATCCTGCCCGCCGGCGTCAAGGTGCGCGTGGTCGATTCGACCGCCGATTTCCGTTGGATGGTGCTGCCGAAGCGCCCTGATGGCACGCAGGCGTGGAGCCTCGATCAATTGGCCGCGATCGTCTCTCCCGGCGATATGATCGGCGTCACCCTCCCCAAGGCCGGCTGAGCGCCATGAAACCACTGCTCGCGAGCTGGGCCTTCTGGGCGCTGCTCTCGGCCGCCTTTGCGGCGCTGACGGCGATTTTCGCCAAGATCGGCGTCGAGGGGGTCAATTCCGATTTCGCGACTTTTCTGCGCACGCTGGTGGTGGTCGCCATTCTGGCGGCGATCCTCACCGCCTTCGGCGAATGGCGGCCGCTGGGGACGATCGGCGCGCGGACCTACCTGTTTCTCGCCCTGTCGGGCGTCGCCACCGGCGCCTCGTGGCTGTGCTATTTCCGTGCGCTGAAACTCGGCGAGGCGGCGCGCGTCGCGCCGATCGACAAGCTCAGCGTCGTGCTGGTGGCGGTGTTCGGCGTCGCCTTCCTCGGCGAGCGGCTGTCGCCGCAAAACTGGTTCGGCGTCGGCCTGATCGCCTGCGGCGCGGTGCTGGTGGCGTGGAAAGCCTGAGCCACACGCGTTGTTGATCTGGCTGCGGGGCGGCGTAAATTTGGTGTGGTAGGTTGGACTCCGGACCGCAGACCAATGGGCATCCCGATGAAAAAACCGACAATCCCGCATGACGCCATCATTTTCGTCGGCGACGGCCGGCGGGCGCTGTTCGTTCGCAACCACGGCGACGAGAAATTCCCCAATCTGCGCGCCGAGCGCGTGTTCGCCGACGACAACCCGGCGACGCACGAGCAGGGCACCGATCGCCCCGGCCGCAGCACGATGAGCGCGGACAGCAGCCGCCACAGCGCGATGGAGGCGACGGATTGGCACGACATCGAGGAACACCGCTTCGTGAAGCGGGTGTCGGAGGCGCTGGAGGGTCTCGTGCGCGAGCGCGGCGCGGCGGCGCTGGTGATCGCCGCGCCGCCGCGCGCCCTGGCGGATTTGCGCCACGCGCTGCATCAGGACGTGAAGGCGCGGATCGTGCTGGAGATCAACAAGGATCTGACGAAAATGCCGCTGTGGGAGATCGAGAAGCATATTTTCGCGTGAGCGTCATCGAATCGCGCCGGTTAGAGCGCCTTCCGATCAAGTCGAAACGCCGCCTCCTTGTCATCCCCGCGAAAGCGGGGATCCAGGGCCGGGGCACGTCGCGTCCCGCTGGATTCCCGCTTTCGCGGGAATGACGCCGGCCGATCCCATCCCAACGCAAATCGCTCTAATTGGCGTAGCTCAGCGCCGGCTTGGCCTCCGGCGTGTTGGACAGGAAGGCGGCGATCTCGTCGGCGCTTTGGCCGGCGACGGCGTCGAGCGAGGCGTCCGACATCAGGCTCCACGGGTCGCCCTGCCCCTTCACCGCGAAACCGTCGCCCAGGCGCGCCAGCCGGATGCGGCGTGCGTCGAACACGTCGACGACATAATCGAGCGAGGCGCCGTCCGGCGCCGGGCTGGCGGCGAGATAGGCGCGCAACAGGTAATGCGCCTTGCCCGGCGGCGCCGAGACGATCCCGCGCGCGGCGAATTGCTTGTCCAGGGCCTGGCTGAACGCCCGCGACGCCGCCTCCGGCGCGCCGTCGAGCGACACCAGCGCGACGGTGGCCTCCGCCAGGCTGACGCCCTCGCGCCTGACAATCGGCGCGGGACTGAGCGCCGTCTCGGCGGCGGGCGGCGCGCCGGTGTCGGCGCAACCGCAAAGCCCGGCGAGCGCGACGACCGCGACAATTTCCCGCAACCGCGCGCGCATACGCCCCCCGACCCCACACGTTAGCGTTCTGTTAAGCCTATTTGCGTTGCAGGTCCAGATCGGGCGCGTTGAGCGGGGCGGCCTGCCCTTCGGTCGTGACGTAGCTGCGGCCAAGGCAGAGCGCGGTTTCCGTCTCGCTGTCCATCAGGATCATGTGCAGGAAATAGACCTCGTTCGGCCCGATCGGGTGCGGGTTGGCCTCATAGAACATCGGCGCATCCATCCACGACGGCGTGAACCGGGCGCCCAGCGAATAGCCGCAGGCGTTGAGGCGATGTCTGGTGCCTCTGGCCAACTATCTGGTGATCAACCGCTCCGCGGACCAGTTCGAGGTCCGCAGCTTGCGCGACCATGCCGCAACCATCGCGCAATATCTGAGCCGCACGCCGGAAGGTTGGCAGCTAA
>JAGWRL010000307.1 GCA_028876585.1 Pseudomonadota bacterium
CATCGGCTCGGCGATCGCCTCCGCCCTGGCGCGCGCCGGCGCCCGTGTCGCGCTGCTCGACGCCAACGCGCCGCAAGCGGAAGCCGTCGCCGCGAGCCTGCGGGAGGAGGGACTGACCGCGCGCGCCTATGCCGGCGACGTGTCGCAGGAGGACGCTGTGACGGCGCTCGCCGACCGGGTGCGCGCCGACCTCGGCGCGTGCGAAGTCCTCGTCAACAACGCCGGCTTCCTGCGCGCCGGCGCGCTCGAATCGACGCCGCTTTCGGACTGGAACGCGGTGCTGGCGGTCAATCTGACCGGCTATCTCATTTGCGCCCGCGCGTTCGGGCGCGACATGCTGGCGGCCGGGCGCGGCAGCCTCGTCCACATCGCCTCGGTGGCGGCGAAAAATCCGCAGACCCACAGCGGCGCCTACAGCGCCAGCAAGGCCGGGGTGCTGTTGCTGTCGCAGCAACTCGCGGCCGAGTGGGGGCCGCGCGGCGTGCGCAGCAACGCCATCCTGCCCGGCCTGATCCGCACGCCGCTGTCGGCAAAATTCTACGAGGACGCCGCCTTCGCCGCGCGCCGCGCCGCCATCACCGCCAGCCGGCGCGTCGGCGAGCCCGACGACATCGCCGGACCGGCCTTGTTTCTGGCGAGCGACCGCGCCGCCTATGTCAATGGCGCGGAGCTTCGCGTCGACGGCGGCCTGTCCTGCATGTTGATGGATATGGCGCCGCGCCCCGGCTTCAACGCCACCATCGGCCCGATCTGAGAGGCGACGCCGATGCCCAGGGAAATCGATTGCGACCTCGCCGTGGTCGGCTCCGGCGCCGCCGGGCTGACCGCCGCCATCGTCGCCAAAAAGCGCGGCCTCGATGTCGTCGTGCTGGAGAAGGAGCCGGTGTTCGGCGGCACGACCGCGATCTCCGGCGGCGTATTATGGGTGCCGCTCAACCCGCACGGCCGCCGGCAGAACCCCGCCGACAGCAAGGAGGCGGCGAAAACCTTCCTCAAACACGAAACCGGCAATTTTTACGACGAGGCCGCCGTCGAGACTTTTCTTGAGAACGGGCCGCGCATGGTCGAGTTTCTCGAAGCCGAGACGGCGATGAAGTTTCTTCCGACGCTCTATCCCGATTATCACCCCGACGCGCCGGGCGGCGTCGACGTCGGCCGCTCGATCCTGGCCGCGCCCTACGACATAAGGGGGTTGGGGGCCGACATGGCGCGGCTCAAGCCGCCGCTGGAGACCATCACCTTCATGGGGATGATGTTCAATTCGTCGAACGCCGATCTCAAGCACTTCTTCCGCGCGACGAAATCGCTGCGCTCGTTCCTCTATGTCGCCCGCCGCCTCGCCGCCCATGTCGCGGAGCTCGCCCGCTACGGCAAGGGCGTGCAGGTGACGAGCGGCAATGCGCTGGCGGCGCGGCTGGCCAAATCCGCGCTCCATCTCGGCGTGCCGATCCTGACCGATTGCCCGGTCTCGGAATTGATCGCGCCCGACGGCCGCGTCGAGGGCGTCGTCGCCGCCAGCGGCTTGCGGGTGCGGGCGAAGCGCGGCGTCGTGCTCGCCTGCGGCGGCTTTCCTCATGATGCGAAGCGGATCGCGAAAGCCTATCCCCATGTCGCGCGCGGCGGCGAGCATCTGTCGCCGACGCCGCAGAGCAACACCGGCGACGGGCTGGCGATGGCGGAGGCGGTCGGCGGCGCGGCGGACCTGCGCTTCGCCGACGCGGCGGCGTGGATGCCGGTGTCGCGCGTGCCGCTCGGCAATGGTCGCGTCGGCGTGTTTCCGCACCTGCTCGACCGCTACAAGCCGGGGGTGATCGGCGTGTTGCGCGACGGCGGGCGCTTCACCAACGAATCCGCTTCCTACCACGACGTCGGCGCGGCGCTGACGCGCGCCTGCGAAGGCGAGCGCGAAACGGCGATGTGGCTGATCTGCGACAGCGTCGCGCTGGCCAAATATGGGCTCGGCTACGCCAAGCCGGCGCCGGTCCCGGTCGGGCCGTTGCTGCGCAAGGGCTATCTCGTGCGCGCCGACACGCCGGCCGAACTCGCCGCCAAGGCCGGAATCGACCCGGCCGGGCTCGCTGAGACGATCGCCGTCTTCAACCAGGCCGCCGCGCGCGGCGAGGACCCGGCGTTCGGGCGCGGCCGCACGGCGTTCAACCGCTATCTCGCCGATCCCGACAACCAGCCCAACCCCTGCGTCGCGCCGATCGCGCGCGCGCCGTTCTACGCGGTGAAAGTCGTGATGGGCGATCTCGGCACCTTCGCCGGCCTCAAGACGAGCGCCAGCGGCGAGGTGCTGCGCGGCGACGGCTCGCCCATCGAAGGGCTCTACGCCGTCGGCAACGACCGCGAAAGCCTGATGGGCGGGGCCTATCCCGGCGCCGGCATCACCCACGGCCCCAACATGACCTTCGCCTACGTGACCGCCAACGCCATCGCCGACCGGGCGGGGTGACGCCGCGAACGCCCGAACGAGGTCTCTGATCAACGCCAAAGGCGCCAATTCGACCCGCCAACACCGGCGACGCCCGCGTCGCGGCCGTTGGCGCGAAGCGGAGTTCAGCCCCCTCGCGGGCGCCTATGCATCGACCGACAGCGCGATCAACGGCCTTGCGGGCGCGGAGTCGCTGACGACCGAGCCAATTCAGCCAAAATTCTGCTGGGAAGCAATGGCGCGCCCGAAGGGATTCGAACCCCTGGCCTTTGCCTTCGGAGCAATTTAGCGCACCCATCCTAAGTATGCGATAGGGCACGCTATGATACTACAACCATCTGAAAAGACTAGACTATCAGAAAATTCGCGCCGAAACCTCTATCCGAAAGTTCGCTGCAATTTCCGTCCTGCTGCTTCCGTGGTGCTTCCGCAGAAACAGCCCCTTTCCAGCGGAGGAGGCGTCACATGGCAAAGCTGACCAAGCGGATCGTAGACGCGGCCGAGATCAATGGAAGAGACTATTTTATCTGGGATGACGAGTTGCCGGGCTTTGGCCTGCGGGTCTTTGCATCGGGTAAGCGTAGCTATCTGATCCAGTACCGTGCGGCGGGCCGAACCAGGCGCTACACCATCGGACTACATGGCGTCTGGACGCCGGAGACCGCGCGGCAAGAGGCCAAAATTCAGCTTGGACGTATCGCGAGCGGAGACAATCCCGCCGAAGAACGCCAGCTCGACCACAAAGCCATCACCGTCAAGGAACTTTGCGCGCTTTATGTCGCCGACCTCAATGCGGGACTGATCCTGGGCAAAGGCGGTCGCCCCAAGAAGCCCACGACGATCGGAACCGACACGGGACGTATTGAGCGCCATATCATCCCGCTTGTCGGCTCTCGGCGCGTCAAGGATCTCACCAAGGCCGACATCAACAAGGTCTTGAAAGACATCATGGCCGGAAAGACGCGCGTTGCGGTGAAGACCAGGAAGCTACGCGGCAAGGCCATCGTGCGCGGCGGCGCCGGAACGGCTACACGAACGGTCGGCCTGTTGGGAGGCATCCTTACCTATGCAGTTGACGCCGGCATCATCGAACGCAATCCGGCACATGGCCTGAAAAAGCCCAAGGACAATGTGCGCAATCGTCGCCTGAGTGAGGCCGAGTACCGAACCCTTGGGCAAATGCTGCGCAAGGCTGCCGAAAATGAGAAGTACGCGCTGACGGTCGAGATCATACGGTTGATCGCCCTGACAGGCTGCCGCC
>JAGWRL010000308.1 GCA_028876585.1 Pseudomonadota bacterium
AGCGCAACCCGCGGGACGGCGAAAGCTTTTTCGGCGCCGCGGTGCGCAAGCTGGAGCTGGACGTGCGTTACGACGCCGCGGCGCTGGCGCGCATGCCCGCGACCGGCCCCGTCGTCATCGTCGCCAACCACCCCTATGGCGTGCTCGACGGCATCGTCATTTCCTGGCTGGTGGAGAAGGTGCGGCGCGATTTCGTCGTGCTGACCAACGCTGTCCTGATGCGCGCGCCGGAACTGCGCGACCATATCCTGCCGATCGATTTCGCCGGCACGGAGGCGGCCACCCGCACCAATGTCGAAAGCCGCGCCGCCGCGCGCGCGTTGCTGGAGCGCGGCGGCTGCGTCGTCGTGTTTCCCGCCGGCGGCGTGTCGACCGCGCCGGATCGCTGGGGCCGCCGTCCGGCGGTCGATGCGCGCTGGCAGCCGTTCATCGCCGCGCTGGCGCAGCGCGCCAAGGCGACCGTCGTGCCGGTCTGGTTCGGCGGCCAGAACAGCCGGCTGTTCCAGATCGCCAGCCACTTAAGCGCGACGCTGCGGCTGTCGCTGATTTTCCATGAGGTGAAGGCGCGCATCGGCACGCTGCTGCCGGTCGAGATCGGCGCGCCGATCCCGTTCGCCGCATTGGCCGCGATCAAGGACCGGCAGGCGCTGGCCGATCACCTGCACGATGTCGTCTATGCGCTCGCCGTTCCCGACCGCGCCCGGCCGGCGAAATTCCGGCTCGGGCGGCTGATGCCGGGGCGCCGCGCGGCGTAGGCTCAGGAACTGCCGATCAACACGCCGACCGCCAGCACTAGCGCGCCGCCAAGCATCACCTTGGCGATCGCCGACAGCGGCGGCGTCTCCATGTAGCGGTATTGGATATAGGCGATGATCGCCAGCTCCATCGCCACGACGACGCAGGCGACCACCGTCGCGGTCCAGAAATTCGGGATCAGATAGGGCAGGGTGTGGCCGATGCCGCCGGCGATGGTCATCAGCCCGCAGACGAGGCCGCGCAGCAGCGGCGTGCCGCGCCCCGACAATTTGCCGTCGTCGGCCAAAGCCTCGGCGAAGCCCATCGAGATGCCGGCGCCGATCGAGGCGGCGAGGCCGACCAGGAAGGCGTTCCAGCTGTTATGGGTGGCGAAGGCGGCGGCGAACACCGGCGCCAGCGTCGAGACCGAGCCGTCCATCAGCCCGACCAGCCCCGGCTGGATGATTTGCAGGATGAAGCGCTTGCGCTGGTCCTCGTCCTCCTTGTGGCGCGCGTCGTCGGTCAGCAGCCGGCTCTCCAGCCGCGCGGCGTCGCGCTGGTGCTGGTCCTCGATGGCGGCGAGATCGCCGAGCAGCTTGCGAATGCCGGCGTCGGTCGAGCGCTCGGCGGCGAGCCGATAGAAGCGGGCGGCGTCCGCCTCCATCTCCTCGGCGGCGTTGCGCACGCGGTCGATCGGCAGCGGCTTCATGTGCCAGACCGGGCGGCGCACGATCGTGCCCTTGATGTCCTGGCGGCGGATCAGCGGAATGTGTTGGCCGAATTTGGAGACGTACATGTCGATCAGCACGCGCCGATGCTCGTTCTCCTCGGCCGCCATCTCCTCGAACACTTTGGCGCTGGTGGGATAGTCGTCGCGCAGCGCGAGGGCGTAATCGCCGTAAATGCGGCCGTCCTCCTCCTCGTTGGCGATCGCCAGCGCCAGCAATTCGCTCTCGGACAGCTCGGTGAAACTCCGCATACCACACCCCTATTGCCGCCGCGGAGGCTTAAGGGCTGGCGGGGGGACTGACAACCTTGAAGGCGGGAGCCAAAAGCTCTAGGGCCAGCATTTCCCCGACCCGGAGCGCGTTTCCCAGGTGGCCGATCTTCCCGAGCTGCGCCAGTTCAACAAAATCGTCGTCAAGGTCGGCTCCTCGCTGCTGGTCGATCGCGCGGCGGGCGCCTTGAAACAAGCGTGGCTCGACGCGCTGGTGGACGACATCGCGCATTTGCACGCGCGCGGCGCGCAGGTGCTGGTGGTCTCCTCCGGCGCCATCGCGCTCGGCCGCACGATGCTCGGCCTGCCCAAGGGCGCGCTGAAGCTGGAGGACAGCCAGGCCGCCGCAGCGGTGGGCCAGATTTCGCTCGCCCGCGCCTGGAGCCACGCGCTGCACGCCAGGGACATCGTGGCGGGGCAGGTGCTGTTGACGCTCAACGACACCGAGGAGCGCCGGCGCTATCTCAATGCGCGCGAGACGCTGGCCCGGCTGTGCGCGATGCGCGCGATCCCCGTCATCAACGAGAACGACACCGTCGCCACCAGCGAGATCCGCTATGGCGACAACGACCGGCTGGCGGCGCGCGTCGCCACCATGGCGAGCGCCGACCTGCTGGTGCTGCTGTCCGACATCGAGGGGCTCTATTCGGCGCCGCCGAAGGACGACCCCGACGCAAGGCTGATCCCCGTCGTCGAGCGCGTCACCCCGGCGATCGAGGCGATCGCCGGCGGCGCGGCGTCGGAACTGTCGCGCGGCGGCATGCGCACCAAGATCGACGCGGCGCGCATCGCCACGCAAGCCGGCACGCATATGGTGATCGCCGACGGCCGCGTCGCGCATCCGCTGGCGCGCGTCGCCGCCAAGGCGCCCTGCACCTGGTTCCTCACCCCCTCGACGCCGATGCAGGCGCGAAAAGTGTGGATCGGCGGCACGCTGGAGACCAAGGGCGCGGTCACGGTCGACGCCGGCGCGGCGCGCGCGCTTAAAAGCGGCAAGAGCCTGCTGCCGGCCGGCGTGATCGGCGTCGAGGGCGTGTTTTCGCGCGGCGATTGCGTGACGATTCGCGACGAGCGCGGGGCGGAGATCGGCCGCGGCCTGATCGCCTACGACGCTTTGCACGCCGAGCGCCTGCGCGGCCGCAACTCGCGCGACATCGCCCACATTCTCGGCACGCCGGGCCGCGCCGAGATGATCCACCGCGACGATATGGCGCTCGACGGGGGTTGAGGCGGGTTACGCCCGAATCGCGCGCTAAATCGCCAGATTCGGCAGGATGCGCTGCGCCGCCGATTGCGCCAGCCGGCCGCCGCCCTCCTTGCGGCGCACGAAATGCACCGTGCCCTCGGGCGCGACATGCGTCACCCCGGCGCGCACGGTGGCGAGGTTGAACGTCCAATCCTCATGGCCGAACCCCGCCTCAAGCGCATTGGCGGCGAAGGGGAAGCGGCGGTGCAGATCGGCCCGCGCAAAGGTGGCGCTGGTCCAGAAATTGCCGGCCCGCAGCAGCGTCATGTCGAGACAATCCGTCTCCATGTCGGGATGCAGCCAGGCGATCGGCGCGGCGTCGCGGCCGAACACATAGTTGAGCCGGGGATGGACGACGACGTCGCGCCCCTCGCGCTGGCGCAACTGCCGCGCCGCGACGGCGAGCCAGTTCTCGCCCATCAGATCGTCGCCGTCGAGAAAGGCGATATGCGCGCCGCGCGCCTGCGCGACGCCGAAATTGCGCGCCAGAGCCGGATCGCCGAAATCCACATGCTCGACCCGCGCCGCGTCGCCGAACCGGGCGACCGCGCGCGCGGCGGCCTCGTCGCCGCGATCGATCACGACGAGAATTTCGCAGTTGAGTTCCGGCGCCGCCGCGATCGCCGCCGCCGCGCTGCGCAACGCCGCGACCGCGATCCGCCCTTCACGATGCAGCGTGACGACGACGCTCACGTCGATCATGCGCCGCCCCCCTGCGTCAGCTTGCGCAAGCCGTCGGCGAAAGCCGCGTCGGAATGGCGCGTCAGCAGGCGTTCGCGCATCGCCTGCGCCCGCGCCAGCGCCTCGTCGGGGCGCGCCAGCGCGTCGCGGATCGCGGCGACGAAAGCTTCCGCGCCGGCCGCGCGCGGGACCAGCCAGCCGGTCGTCGCGTCGACGAGATCGGCGACGCCGCCGACGTCGCGCGCCACGATCGGCAGGCCGGCGGCGCCGGCTTCGAGCAGCACGTTGGGCAGCCCTTCCCAGCGCGCGGTGTGCAGGAACAGCGACGCCTCGTGCAGCGGCAGATCGGCGAAATCGTCGAAGGCGCCGCCGATGCGGAAATTGCCGGTCGCGACCGCCGAAGTCTCGGCCGCCGCGCCGCCATAGGCGCAAAAGTCGATCTCGGGCGCGAGTCGCGCCGCCTCGGCCGCGACGTCGAGCGCCTTTTGCGCGGTGAACCGGCCGGCCCAGATCACCTGGCGGCGGCGTCGCTCGCCGCGCAGATTGTCGGCGACCGACTCCAGCGCCACGCCGTCGAGCCGCGCGTCGACCGGCAGCGGCAAAGTGAAGAATTTCGCCAGATCGTCGCCGTCAAAACCGTGATCGGCGGCGAATTCGTCCCTCACTCGGCCGTTGTCGCTGACCACGGCGGCGAGATGGTCGATCGCGCGGCCGAGCCGCGTCCAGGCGTAGCCGGCGCGCCGGCCGGCGTCGTCGTAATCCTGGCAGAAGGCGAAACCGTAGAGGCGCATCTGCGACTTCAGCGCGTGGCCGTATTTCTCCACCACGTCCCAGCCGAACCGGCTGTTGACGACATAGAGATGGCGGCAGCCGGCGAAACGCAGGAAATTGCAGAACGCGACATAGGTGTCGCCGACATCGTCGACCTCATGCGCGATTTTGGCGATTCGCAGCCTTTGGCTGACCGGCGCCCAATCGAGCGCCTGCGCGTCATTGTCCTGCGTGCAGACGATCAGCACCCGCGCGGCGGGGTCGCTCTCCAGCAGTCCGCGCGCGACATGCAGCACGGCGCGGTCGGCGCCGCCGCGCTTCAGCCACGGCGTCAGGATCACATGCGCGTGCGGCTGGCGCCCCGTCGCCTTGGCGAGCAGTCGGTAGAGCCGGAACTCGCGCCGCGCCATGTCGTAGCCGTTCAGCAGCGGCGTGGCGGCGAGGTCGGCGAACGGCTTGACGATGTCGGGGTCGAGCGCGGCGGCCTTCTCGATCAACGCCGCCGCGCGGCCGATCGGGCCGCGTTCCTTCGGCGCCGCGCGGCCCATCGCCTCGCCGTAGCGCACGAAGTGGACCAGCGGATTGACGCCGCGCGAATCGGGATAAAGCAGCCGATAGCCGGCGCCGTCGAATTCGGCGGAGGGGTTGATCACGTCGGCGTCGCTGGTGAGGTAGAACAACAGCGCCGGTCGGTCGTCGCGCGGGTCGAGCCGGCGCTGCTGGGCGGCGAGATAGGCGGGATCGACGTATTTGTGCGGTTGCAGCAGCGGCCCGCGCGACAGCGCATAGGCGATCAGCGGATCGCCGGAAAAATCCGGCGCGAGCTGGCTTTTGAGCAGCGCGAGATCGACCAGCGGATGCGGGTCGCGCCCCTCGCGATGCCCGTTGTCGAGATAATGCTGCAACAGGTTGACGCCCGCCGCCACGACGTCGGGATTGCGCTCGGCGTAAAAGCTTGGGTCGAACAGCGGGTGCGGCGGCGCGCGGGCGGCGTCGCCACGCTCGAAATAATGCGCGGCGGGATCGAGCCCATCGAGCGCCTGGCCGCGCGCGGCGAGCGCGGCGGCGTAGAAATCAGGGTCGAACAGCGGGGAATGGCGCACGCGATCGACGGGGTCGGCGGCGGGCGGCTCCCCGTCCATCCGTTTCAGCTCCAGGAACGGTCTAAGTCTGAGTTTCACATCCTATTTCGTTCTTAGCGAGAAGCGAAGCGAAAACAGCGCGTCCCGAGAAGTTTCTCACGCGGAAGCCTTAACGTCGTCGCGCTGACATGTTGACTATACTCACAATGCGGGTGGGCGCAACTTCGCCGCTATTGCAGGATGCGCCCGCGCATCGTGCGCTCCATCACCAGGCCGATGAAAATGGCGCTGACGGCGAAGCCGAGCATGTAGCGCTTGTCGAGCAACTCGCCGAGCCCGTAACCCTCGTAATAGGCCGAGCGCATCCATTCGACGCCGATCAGCGCCGAGTTCCACGACAGCCAGTAGCGCACCCCCGCCGGCAATTCGTCCGGCACCATGATCACGCCCGAGGCGATCCACAGCACGATCTGGAACAGCGAGAACGGCGTGAACCAGAACGGGAAGATGCCGGCGATCACGCCGTTGACGATGCCAAAGCCCAAGCCGAGCAGCATGCTGGCGAGCATTGCGTACATCGCCTCCTGCGGGCGCGGCGGCTTCACGTCGACGCCCATCGCGGTCAGGATGACCATGGTGACGATCACCACCACCGCCGCGTTCAGCACCTCCAGCGTCGCGCGGGCGATCAGAATGTCGCCCACCTTGACGATGGGGTAGGCGAGCAGCGGCTTGTTCAGCATCACGCCGAGCATGGTGAAGCGCGACATGTAGTTGAAGCACATGAACGGGATCAGCCCGGTGGCGAAGAACAGCGAGGCGTTGTCGCCATAGGGCGGGGCGCGCCCGGCCGCGCCGTTGATGAGGATCAGAATGAAGATATGCGACACCGGCCAGGCGATGGCGATGATGAAGCCGAGCGGCGTGCCGAAGAACCGCGTCTGCACGTCGCGCATGATCAGCGCGACCAGAATCCGGCCATGCGCGGCCAGCAGATCGAACGGCGCGAACCGGGGGGCCAGACCTGCGCGCGCGCTCACAGCTTGTGATCCGCCACCAGCGCCGCCACCAGCGCGCCGATGCCCCACACCACCAGCAGCGCCAGCGCGATCAGCGCCGGCGAGGCGAAGCGCAACGGAAACAGCGCGTCCTGCGGCAGAGCGGGCGGCACGAACACGTTGACGTAGATCGTCTGCGCCTCGGCGCGCAGCCGCGCCCGCTCCAGCCCGTCGGCGGCGAGGCTGTAGAGCTTCTCGGCGAAGGTGTTGCGCACCAGCAATTCCTCGTATTGCGGCAGCAGGTTGGCCAGCGCCTTGGGGTCCTTGGAATGGCTGGTCAGCGTCGCCTTTTCGGTGGCGATTTGCAGGTCGAGTTGATCGAGCCGGCTTTTCATCGATTGCAGCGTCGGGGCTTCCGGCGACATCGCCCGGCTGGAGACGAGATATTCGGTCTGGATGCGGATGCGCTGGGCGATCAACTCCTCCAGCACGCGCCCGGTCGATTCGGCTTGCAGCTTGGGATCGATGAAGCCGGCCTTTTCGCGGAACGCGCGCAGCGACGTCTGCGAGGCGACGATCCGGTCCTGCGCCAGCGTCACCTCGCGGTCGGCCGCCGCCATCACGTCCTCGCGGGCGCGGGTGGAGACGTCGTTGGCGACCTTCTCGCTGGCTTTCAGGATCGCCTCGGAGATCGCCAGCGCGTCCTCGCGCCGGAACGCCTCGACCGTCACGGTGACGATGCCGGAGGGCGGATCGACATAGGCGCTGACCATGTCGCCCCAGTATTTCGTCAATTCCTCGGGGCTGGCGTTGGCCTTGAGCCGCGCCCACAGGTCGGCCTCCGGGCGGCGGTAAATCTCGCGCAGGTTGAGCGAGCGCGACACTTCGTCGATGCAGGCGCGGCTGCGGATATAGGCGGCCACGAGATAGGAATCGTCGGTCGCCGCCGACAATCCGCCCATGAACGAGGAGGAGGTGGTCGCCTTCTTCTCCTTCGAGTCCGGCGTCACCGTGTCCATCATCATCGAATGGACCGCGAATCGCGTCTCGGCGACGTATTGATCGGAGGCGATCAGCAGGAAATAGACGGTGACCGCGAGCGCGGGGAGGATGACCAGCGCCACGAAGCTGACGAGATAGCCCGACAGCGGCCGGCGCGGCGCCTGCCCGCCGCCCACGCTCACCGGCTGGGGCGAAATCTCCTCCACGGGCTGCTTGAGGCCGAGCCGCGTCAGCCACCAGCGCGGCGAGGCGGCCGGCTCAAGCGCGATCTCGACCTTGGGCGTCTGGTTCCGCGCGCTCGTTTCGACCTTCGACACTCGCATCCTTTCCGACGACGAAGCTTATAGCGCAGCGGGCGGCGTGGCGATATCGGCGGTTGCGGGCGCGCAGGCGCGATGGGCGTCGGCGACGTGATGGTAGAGGGCGAGATCCTGCTCGATCAGCCAGTCGACCTCGCGGCTGCGCTTCAACATCCGCGCCAGCGCCGTCACGCCGGGCAGGGCGGCGTTGTCGGGCAGCGGTTGGCGCAGGCTCAGATGCTCCCCGACGGCGCGCGAAAACGTGCCCGCCGCGCGCCGCAGGCCGACCACGGCGAAGGAGGACAGCGTGGTGAGCGCGGCGGCGACGCCGCTCTTGCTCGGCATCTCCTCGGGCGAACTCGTCGTCAATTGCCGCACCACGGGATTGGCGAGCACGCGCGCGACGGGGTGAGGAATGTCGCGCAGCGCGCGCGCGAGCTTGCGTTCGTCGTCGAACGGCAGCGACTGCGCGAACGCCATCGTCGGCTCCAGGCTCATGTTTTCGCGTAAGCCCAGAATGCCGCTGCCCGATTTCTTGATCTGCGCCAGCACGATCAGCCGCTCGGCCAGCTCCTCATAGGGGTGGTGCATCTGGAACACGACGTCGAAATGGCCCTCGATCTGCGGCTGAAAGGCGCGATACAGCAGCCGGCCGGAGAGATAGACCGAGCCGATCAGGCTCAACACGAACATCTGCGTCGTGGTTTCGCGGCCGCAGGCTTCGATCTGATTGGCGCAATATTGGAATTGCCCATTCAGCGCGTTGTCGAGCCGCCACAGCGGGAACAGATGCGTCTCCAGCCGCAGCACGCGCCTTGCGACGTGATGCGGGCGGGCGCGGCGATAGATCAGCACGCCGCTGGCCTGATCGCGGATTTCGAGGTCGGCCATCCGGGCGAGGCCGGGGACGTGCTGCTCGCTCAGCGCGAAGCCGCACAGGCCGGTGCGGTGCCGGCCGGCGGTCACCAGCGCCTCGCGCGGGTGATCGGCGAGGCCTTCCCAGACGACGGCGCCGGCGCTCGTCAGCGCGATGCGCGCGGTGTCGACGAAGCCGTCGCACACGACATAGCCGGTGATGAACTCGCCCGAATCGCCCTCGACGTTGAAAAGCACTTGGCCCGCGCCCTCACGCCATATTGTTGCGCGCCACCGCCGCCAGAGCGACCAGCACACCCCAGGCCGCGAGACTGGCGATGGCGAACAGGAATATATCGAGCCCCCGCTCGGGATATTCCGATTCCTCCGGCAGCGAGGGTCGCACGAACACCTTGAGATAGATCATCTTGTTCTCGGCGGCGATGCGCGCGTGTTCGAGCGCGGAGGCCGCATTGGCGTAAAGCTGCTCGTCGGCCTTCTGCTCGGCCTCCAGCGCGCCGAAGGTCGCCATCGCCGCGGCGATGGTCGCGCCGCCCGGCTTGTCCGGATCGGCGGCCTCGGCGACGCTGGCCGCCTTGGGCGCGGTGGTCATCTCGGCTTCGAGCTTGGCGATCTGCTCGCGGGTGACGTCGATCCGCGATTTCAGTTCGCGCATCTGCGGCGCCTCGGCGTTCATGTATTTCAGCTGCGTGTCATAGGCGCCGGCGAGCGACAGCAGCGACGAGCGGAGCTGACGCTTCAGGCTGGTGACCGCCTCCGTCGACAGCTTGGTCTCCAATATGCCGGAATCGTTGCGCGCCGCCTCCTGCGCCGCCAAAGTCTTGGCCAGATGCTCCGAGGCGTGCCGCAACCCCGCCTCGGCGAGCGTGACCGCGTCGGCGTTGATGCGCGCGTTGAGGCTGTTGACGAGTTCCTCGCAGATGGCGATCGTCGCGTCGGCGACTTGCTTGGCGTCCTGCGGCGTGAAGGCGCGCACGCTGAATTTGACCAGCCCGCCCGGCAGTTTCACCGAGGCCGAGGCGACCTTCTTCCAGTATTTGACCAGCCGTTCGACCGGCTTGTCGGCGTCGAACCGCGCCAGCAGGTCGGCCTTGTCCGTCGAGTAGAGGCTGCGCAGCTTCACCCGCGCTTCGAGCTTGTCGACCATCTCGCGGCTGTGGATGAAATTGGTGATGATCTGCGTGTCCTGCAGGATCAGTTGCGAGGGAATCCCGGTCAGCGAGGCGACGCCGTCGCGCAAAGGCGATTCGCCGGCCGAGACCGAGAATTCCGCCTGCGCCACATATTGGTCGGCGGCGAAGAAGCCGTAATAGGCGATCGCGCCCAGCGTCGGGGCGAGGAACACGAGGAAGAAGCTCGCCAGCAGCAGGTATCTGGCGACTTTCGCGTCGCGCCGCGCCTCGAACCCGCCCGAGGACAGCCGCGCCGCGCGCCGGGTCGACAGCCGGGTGCGGCGGGCGGCGTCCGACAGCGCGAGCGACATCGCCCGCACGCGCGCCAGCGCCGTGCCTGGCTCGCCGCCTTCCGGCCCGGCGACGTCGATGTCCAGATCGGTGTCTTCGTTCTCCATGGCGCGCTAGCGATTGAGGCGGTTGTAGGTCTCGATCGCGACATCGAGATCGGCGAACATCATGATCTGCCCGTCGACCAGCACGCCGCCGCGATCGCAATAATCCTTGATCGTCTGCATCGAGTGGGAAACCATGATGATGTCGGCGCGCTTGCGCCGCTCGGCGAACGTCTCGACGCAGCGCGCCTGAAAGCGCGCGTCGCCGACGGCGGTGATCTCGTCGATCAGATAGCACTCGAAATCGATCGCCATCGACAGGCCGAACGAAAGCCTCGCCATCATGCCCGAGGAATAGGTGCGCACGGGCACTTCCATATAGTCGCCAATTTCCGAGAAATCCTCGACAAAATCCAGCGTCTTGCGAACGTCGGCGCCATATATCCGCGCCACGAATTTGACGTTTTCGCGGCCGGTCATCTGCGGATGGAAGCCGCCGGCGAAGCCGAGCGGCCACGAAACGCGCACGTCGCGCTTCACCCGGCCGGAATTGGGCAATTCGGTGCCGGCGATCAGCCGCATGGTCGTCGACTTGCCGGCGCCGTTGACGCCCATCAGCCCGTAGGAAAAGCCGCTCTCGAAGCGCGTCGAAACGTGGTCCAGCACGATCTTGAGCACCCCGCCGGTGCGATAGAACTTGAAGACGCGGTCGAGTTTGATCATTACGCTCCGACGACCTAGCCGATGTTCCGCAACGGCGCGCGCGGGAGCGTCCATGCCACAAACCAGCGGCGTTCTCAATGCGCTGCGCCGCCGCCTCGCCCGCGCGCTGGGACGCCGGCCCGAGCCGGGGGCGCGGCTCGACCCGGCAGGCTTCCTCGCCCATGCCGCCGCTTTGGCCGCCAAAGCGCCCCCGCCGCCGACCGGCCTGTGGCTTTCCGTCCTGACCGAGGCGCCCGCGCCGTCCGCCCCCGGCCCGGCCGAATTCGTCGCCTGCGACTTAGGGATCGCCAACGCACCCGCCCGCTGGAACGAGGCCGCTTCCCGCGCCCGCGCGCCCTATGTCGCCCGGCTCGATCACGGCGGCCGGCTCGCCCCGTTCGCCGCCGAGCGGATCGCGGCGGCGCTGGCGGCGAACCCGCGCGGGCTTTACACCGACGAAGTGATCGAAGGGCAGGGCGTCGCGCTGAAGCCCGCGTTCGATCCGGTGCTGCTGCAAGCTTTCGACTATTTCGGCCGCCTCGCCGTCTGGCGGCGCGAGGATCTGCTGGCGCTCGGCGGCTGGCGCGACTCGCCCGACCCCGATCACGATCTGGCGCTGCGCTTCGCCGCCGCCGCGCCGCCGAGCGCGATCCTGCATCTGCCCTATCCCGCCTATATCGGCCCGGCGCGGACCCCGCTCGTTCGCCCGCCCGCGCCCGCCCCCCGCGCGTGGCCGAAAGTCAGCGTCGTCATCCCCAGCCGCGACGCGCCGGAGCTGATCGGCCGCGCGCTCGACGGCCTGTTTTTGCGCACCGACTATCCCGATTTCGACGTCACCGTGATCGACAACGGCTCGACCGATCCGCGCACGCTGGCGCTCTACGCCCGCGCGCCAGAGCGGCTGCGCGTCGAAATCCGCCCGGCGCCGTTCAATTTCTCCGCCGCCGTCAATCGCGGCGTCGCTTTGAGCGACGGCGCGCTGGTTCTGCTGCTCAACAATGACGTCGAGATCGTCGAGCCCGGCTGGCTCAAGGAGATGGTCGCCTGTTTCGACTATCCGCGCACGGGAATCGTCGGCGCCAAGCTGCTTTATCCCGACGGCACGCTCCAGCACGCCGGCGTCATCGCCGGGCTCGGCGGTTACGCCGGCCATTGGCATATCGGCAGGGCCGCCGATGCGCCCGGCCCGCAGGGGCGGCTGCGGGCGCGCCAATCGCTCAGCGTCGTCACGGGCGCCTGCCTGCTGGCGAGCCGCGCCTGTTTCGACCAGCTCGGCGGCTTCGACGAGCAAACCTTCCCCATCGCCTATAACGACGTCGATTTCTGCCTGCGCGCCGGCGCCGCCGGCTGGCGCGTGGTGTGGACGCCTTTGGCGACGCTGATCCACCACGAATCCGCCTCGCGCGGCAGCGACGAGACGGGCGAGAACCGCGCCCGCTTCGCGCGCGACAAGGCGGCGTTGCAGGCGCGCCACCACACCGACGCGCTGGAGGATCGGGCCTACAACCCGTGGGCGTCGCGCAGCGATTCCGACCCGTGGCCCTGCGCGCGGGCCGATCTGCCGCCGGCGCGCTAACGCCCCGCCGCCTCGCCCGCCAGCCACTCGCGGAAATCGTCCGAAATATCCATCAGCCCGCGCTCGGCCAGCGTCAGGCTCGGCTCCAACTCGCGCGTGACGCCGGGCGCGGCCAGATCGGCGCGCCACAGCGGGGCGAGGCGGGCGGCGTAGCGGGAATGGCGGCGCATCGCGTCGACGCTGGAATCGGCCTCGACATAAGCGGTTCCCGCCGCTTCCTGCGCCGCGTGGCGGCCGCGCAGCACCACGTTCATCATCTTGTAGTGCAGCAGCGCCGCCGACACGTCGGCGAATTTGAGATGGGTCGTCTCGTGCGAGTTGATCAGCAGGCCGGCGTCGAGCCGCCACAGCGGCGTCTTGTGCAGAAATTCCTTGGCCTCGAACAGCCGCGCCCGCACGCCGCCGCTCGGCTGCAAATAGGGCGGCCGCTCCTGGCCGAACAGCACGTAATCGTCGTCGTAATAGCGGTATTCGGCGAACGGCGCGGGCTGGCCGTCGTCGCCGATCAGCCGGCGCGGATAGACGTCGAGCATATAGCCGCGCACGCCTTCAAAACCGCGTGCGTCGAGATAGGCGACGAAGCGTTGAATGGGAACCGTCTCGCAGCCGGGGTAGATCAGGTGCTCGTCGGCGTCGAGTTGCAGGCCCCAGCCCTTGGCGCCCTCGCGCGCGACGATCTCGTTGACCCAGCGCCGGCCGGACCAGGAAAACTGATAACTGTCGGGGCAGTCGTAGACGATCACGTCGGGCTCAGCCAGCAGCAGCGCGCGGCTGTCGTCATCCGACATATGGTCGAAAAACACGAAGCGCTTGACGCCGAGCCGGCGGTGATGCGCGAGAAAGCCGGGAATCTGCGGCGCCTCGTTGCGGAACACGATGAAGGCGGTGACGTCGCCGTCGGGCGGCAGGCGCTCCGGCGGGGTCAGCCGCGTCAGTTTGTCGATCGGGCATTCCACGGCGGCGAAATAGTTCGTGGCGATCGTCTCCCGCCACAGCGCCTTGGCCTCGTCGTGGCGGCCGCGCTGGGCCTGCGCCCAGGCGCGCAGCTCCAACTCCTCGCGCCGCCGCCGCTGTTGCGGGATAGCGTCGATCAGCGCCAGCGCGGTCGCGTCGTCGCGCGCCGCGATCAGCGCGCGGATGCGCAACAGCCGCAGCCGCGAATGGCCGGGGAACTGCGCCGCAGCGGCGTTGAGGATCGTCACCGCGAGTGCGAACGCCCAGGGCGAGCGCACGCCGAGCAGGAAATCGCCGGCGCTGACCGCGTCGCCCGCCGTCCAGTCGCGCTCGCGCGCCAGCCGCTCGACATAGGCGCGCACATGCGCCTCGTCGTCGCGATCCGATTCGAGCCGCAGCCGCGCCTGCAACGCATAGCCGTCCGCGCCTTCCGCTTCGAGCGCCTCGACGGCGCGCTCGGCCAGATCGAGCCGGCCGATTCCGAGCAGGATCCACACCCAATGCGCGCGCAGACTGTAATCCAAGGGGAAGCGCCGCAGCGCCGCCTCGACCATCAGGGTCAGGTCGTCCTGGCCCTTCTCCAACTCCTTGGCGAGCCGCAGCCGCTCGGCTGCGGCGACGGGCGACTCGGGGAACCGTCGCTCCAGTTCGGCCAGCGCCGCCGCGCCGGCGTCGTAGTCGCGCAGATCGTGATGCGCGCGGGCGAGCGAGCCCCACCAATCCGGCCGCGACGCCTCGGCGAATTCGCGCGTCAGCCGGCCGAGCGCGTCGCGCGCCAGTTCGATCTCGCCCAGTTCCGTCGCCAGCAGCGCGCGCTCGCGCAGGGCGCGCCAATGGCCGGGTTCGCGGGCGATCAGGCGGTCGAGCGCGGCGATCGCCTCGTCGATCCGGTCGAGCCGGTGCAGCGCGCGGGCGCGGCCGAACACCACTTGGGTTTCCCCGGCGGCGTCGAAGCGGGCGGCGTAGCCGTCCCATAGGTCGAGCGCGCGGCCCCATTGGCTGCGGTCCTCGGCGTCCTGCGCCAGCAGCGGCGGCAGGCGGCGGTCGTCGGCGAAGCAGCGGCTGGCGTCCTCCAGCACCGCGGCGGCGTCGGCGCGGCGGCCGAGCGCTTTGAGCGCGTTGGCGAGGCCGACATACCAGCCGGGCTCCTTGTCGGGGAAACGGGAGTGGATGTCGCGCCAGACCTGCAACGCCTCGACGGAACGGTTCGAGCGCGACAGCAAATTGGCGAGATAGGCCTGCGGCAGAACGACGTCGGGGAAGCGCTGCGCCCCCTCGCGCGCCGCCGTTTCCGCCTCGTCGACGCGGCCGAGCGCCTCCAGGCAATGCGCCTTGCCGACCCACCAATGCGCCGCCGCGCGCTGCGGATAATTCGCCATCAGATCGTCGAGGTCGACCAGCGCCGCGGCGGGATCGCCGGCGAGCCGATACAGCCGCGAACTCGTCACCCGCGCCCAGACGACGAACTCTCTGACGTAGCGGAACCGCTCCACCAGCGGCCGCAGGCCGTCGACGCGGCCGGCGTCGATCAGATGCGAGACCGCCGCGCGCATTTTGTCGGGATCGTTGGCCGCCAGACCGTCGGCGATCGCGCGCGGAAAGTCGCCAGACCCGAGCAATTGCGCGCAGGCTGCGGCGATAATCTCAGGTGTGATCGGTTCGAGCGTCATCCCAAGGCGATTTCCAGCGCATCGAGTGAGAGGGCGGGGTGAAAATAGGGGTCGTCGCGCAATCGCCGCGCCCAGCGCTCGCGGAAATAGCCGTGTTCGCCGGCGTAGCGCGCGTCGAGCCAGCGATTGGCGCCGCGCGAGGCGCTCTCGCGATGCGACAGCCGCGCGCGCGGCTCGAACACGTTGACGTAGCCGGCTTCCGACAGCCGCAGGCACAGGTCGATGTCGTTGTATTCGATCGGCAGCCGAACCTCGTCGAACCCGCCGACCTCGAAGAATTTGCGCGCCTCCACCGCCAGGCACGCGCCCGTCACCGCCGCCACTTCGCGCGGCCAGGCCAGCGCGCCGAGATAGCCGGGATCGTCGGCCTCGACCGCGCGCTGCACGTGGCCGGCGAAGCCGTCGAGCCCGAGCACGACGCCGCCATGCTGCAACCGGCCGTTGGGATAGAGCAGTTTCGCCCCCACCGCGCCGATCTGGCGGTCGGCGGCGAAATCGAGCATCCGGCCGAGCCAGTCGGGGCCGAGCGCCTGCACGTCGTCGTTGAGGAACAGCAGGAACGGCGTGCGCGCCGCGCGCGCGCCGGCGTTGCAGATCGCGGAAAAATTGAACGGGCCGGGCAGGCGCATCACGCGCGCTTCGGCGGCGCTTTCGAGCGCGGCGAGATAAGCGAGCACTTCGCCGTCGGCGCTGCCGTTGTCGAGCACCAGCAATTCGTGCTCGGCGCCGGTGGGATGGCGGACGAGGCTTTCCACGCAGGGGCGCAACAAGTCGAGCCGGTCTCGCGTCGGCACGATGATCGTCACCCGCCGGCGTTCGCGCACCGGCGCGGCGGCGGGCGGCGCGGCGATCGGCGCCGGCTCGCG
>JAGWRL010000309.1 GCA_028876585.1 Pseudomonadota bacterium
ATGAGCGAGGCGGAGCGCGGCGTCATGCTCGCGCATCAGGATTACTGGCTGCCGCAGATCAACGCCGGGCTGGTCATCGCCATGGGTCCGGTGGCGGACCCCAAGGGCGCCTATGGGGTGATGATCGTCAACGCCCCCTCGTTGAAAATGCTCGAGGACTGGCAGTCGCAAGACCCCGCCATCCTCAGCGCGCACGGCTTCGCGTTCGAGACTTATCAGATGCCGGCGCTCCGCGTCGCTCCGACGGAGCCGCTGGCACCGGTCAATTCCATTTCTCCCTGAATCAACCAGAAGGGCGCCCGACGAGGCGCAGCAAACATGGCCACTGAAATTCGCGTCCCCACCCTCGGCGAGTCGATCTCCGAAGCCACCGTCGGCAAATGGTTCAAGCAGCGCGGCGATTCCGTCAAGGCCGACGAACCGTTGGTTGAACTGGAAACGGAGAAGGTCACGCTCGAAGTCAACGCGCCCGCCGCCGGCGTGCTCTCCGAGATCGTCGCCGAATCCGGCGCCACGGTCTCCATCGGCGCGCTGCTCGGCTCGCTGAGCGCGGGCGGAGCGGCCGCCGCCGCCAAGGCCGAGACGCCGGCCCCGGCGCCGAAGGCCGAGGCCGCGAAAACCGCGATGCCGGCCGCGCCGTCCGCCGCCAAGCTCGCCGCCGAGAACGGCTTGGACGTCGCCGCCATCCCCGGCAGCGGCAAGCGCGGTCAGGTGCTGAAGGGCGACGTGATCGACGTCCTCGCCAAGCCCGCCCCGGTCGCCCCGCCGCCGGCCCCGGCCCCCGCGCCCGTGCGCGCGCCTTCCGCGCCCGACGACGCCTCGCGCGAGGAGCGCGTGCGCCTGACCAAGCTGCGCCAGACCATCGCGCGGCGGTTGAAGGACGCGCAGAACACGGCGGCCATGCTGACGACCTTCAACGAGGTCGACATGTCCGAGGTGATGGCGATGCGCTCCAAATATAAGGACGCGTTCGAGAAGAAGCACGGCGGCAAGCTCGGCTTCATGGGCTTCTTCGTCAAAGCCTGCGTGCAGGCGCTGAAGGACATTCCCGCCGTCAACGCCGAGATCGACGGCGCCGACCTGGTGTTCAAGAACTATTATCACCTCGGCATCGCGGTCGGCACCGACAAGGGTCTCGTTGTGCCCGTGGTGCGCGACGCCGACCGGCTGTCGATCGCCGGCATCGAAAAACAGATCGCCGATTACGGCAAGCGGGCGCGCGACGGTCAGTTGAAGATCGAGGAAATGTCGGGCGGCACCTTCACCATCACCAACGGCGGCATCTACGGCTCGCTGATGTCGACGCCGATCCTCAACGCGCCGCAATCGGGCATCCTGGGCATGCACAAGATCCAGGACCGGCCGGTGGCGGTCAACGGCAAGATCGAAATCCGGCCGATGATGTATCTGGCGCTGAGCTACGACCACCGCGTGGTCGACGGCAAGGAGGCGGTGACGTTCCTGGTGCGGGTCAAGGAAGCGCTGGAGGACCCGGCGCGGCTGGTGCTGGATTTGTAAACGCCAGCAATTTGAGTCCGTTATTTGTTGGAGGCGCACACTGCGCAACCCTACACGAGTCGCCGCCCCGTCTGCTCGCCGAGACGGGCTCTGTCACGCGCGGGCGATGGCGGGCTAAGCAGGATTTCCGAAAAACGGACGCCGGTTTTCGGATAAACTGGACGCCCGCGCCGAGGAGCGGAAACCATGCCAACGGTCGCCGTGGTGGACGGAGTTGCAATTCGATTCTACCCCGACGAACATGCGCCGCCGCATTTTCATGCGGTATTCGCGGAACATGCCGCGCAAATCCGCATTGCGCCGTTGGAAGTATTGAACGGGTCGCTTCCGGCGTCCAAATTGAAGGCTGTGCTAACATGGGCTGGTCAAAATCGTGAAGGCCTGATGGACGCGTGGTTGTCGTTACAAGCCGGTCGAAAGCCGCGGAGGTTGCCATGAGCGAAGTGGTTCGCATGCGTTCGGTGGAACCGGTGCTGTTCGGCGTCGTCAAGATCGGCTGGCTGGACGGGTACGAGGCGATCGTCGATCTGAGGCCGGTGATCGCGGTCGGCGACATCTTTGCGTTTCTGCGCCAGGCGCCTGAGCGATTCAATGCGGTATCGCTCGACGAATTCGGCCATTCGATCCGGTGGCGCGACGATCAGGGCGACGAAGTGGACTTCGGTTCCGACTCGCTGCGCCGCCGCGCCGAGCGGCAGGCCGAAATTCTCCGTCTCGCAAGCTGAGTGAAAATAGTCAGCAAGTCCACCAGACCACCCCTTGGCGCGGCTGGAGCAAGCCGCGCCGCCAATCGAACGGGAAACTCCTTTGTCCTACGACGTCCTCATCATCGGCGCCGGCCCCGGCGGTTATGTCTGCGCCATCCGCGCCGCCCAGCTCGGCATGAAAGTCGGCGTGGTCGAGAAGCGCGAGGCGCTCGGCGGCACGTGCCTCAACATCGGCTGCATCCCCTCCAAGGCGCTGCTGCACGCCTCCGAAATGTTCGCCGAGGCGGCGCATGGGTTTGAGCCGCTCGGCGTGATGGTCGAGCCGAAACTCGACCTCGCGCGGATGATGAAACACAAGGACGAGACGGTCGGCGCCAATGTCAATGGCGTCGCCTTCCTGTTCAAGAAGAACAAGATCGACTGGCTGAAGGGCGAGGGCCGCCTCGCCGCGCCCGGCCAGGTGATCGTCAAGGCCGGCGACGGCGCGGAGACGACGCACGAGGCCAGGCATATCGTCATCGCCACCGGCTCGGAGGTAGCGCGGCTGCCCGGCGTCGAGATCGACGAGAAGGTGGTGGTGTCCTCGACCGGCGCGATCGCTTTGCCCGCCGTGCCGAAAAAACTGGTCGTCGTCGGCGCCGGCGTCATCGGGCTGGAGCTCGGCTCGGTGTGGCGCCGGCTCGGCGCCGAGGTGACCGTGGTCGAATTCCTCGACCGCATCCTGCCCGGCATGGACGGCGAGGTCGCCCGGCAGTTCCAGCGCATGCTGGAAAAGCAGGGCTTCAAGTTCCTGCTTGGCCACAAGGTCGCCAAGGTCGAAACCTCCGGCGCGGGCGCCAGCGTCAGCGTCGAGCCGGCGGCGGGCGGCGAGGCCAAGACGCTCGACGCCGACGTGGTGCTGGTGGCGATCGGCCGCCGGGCCTACACCGCCGGCCTCGGGCTCGAGGCGGCGGGCGTCGTCACCGAACGCGGTCAGATCGTGATCGACGACCATTTCGCCACCAATGTGAAGGGCGTCTACGCCATCGGCGACGCGGTGCGCGGGCCGATGCTGGCGCACAAGGCCGAGGACGAGGGCGTCGCGCTGGCGGAAATGCTGGCGGGCCAGAAGGGCCATGTGAACTACGACGTGATCCCCGGCGTGGTCTACACCAGCCCCGAGGTCGCCGTCGTCGGCAAGTCCGAGGAGGAGCTCAAGGCGGCCGGCGTCACCTACAACGTCGGCAAATTCCCGTTCCTCGCCAATGGCCGGGCGCGGGCGATGCGGCAGACCGAGGGCTTCGTCAAGGTGTTGGCCGACGCGCGGACCGACCGCGTGCTCGGCGTCCATATCGTCGGCTTTGGCGCCGGCGAGATGATCCACGAAGCGGCGGTGTTGATGGAGTTCGGCGGCTCGGCGGAAGACCTCGCCCGCACCTGCCACGCCCATCCCACCATGTCGGAGGCGATCAAGGAGGCCGCGATGGCGGTGGCGAAGCGGTCGATTCACGCTTAAGAGCCACCCCTCGTCCGCCTCGGGAACATCGCCGCCCATGACGCTCCGCCGCTTCCTCCGTCGCGCCTGGCTGCCCGCGCTCGCGCTCGGCGCCGTTCTGGCGGCGCAGGCGGCGGGCGCGAACCGGCTGAAACTGTGGGAGATCGTGCATTCCCAATGCGTCGCGGCGGCGCTCAAGAGCGAGCCGCTCGCCCCGCCCTGCGTCGAAGTCGATCTCAAAGGCGGCGAAGCGCGCGGCGAGGTCATCCTCAAGGACCGCGTCGGCGTCGCGCAACTGCTCGCCCTTCCCGCCGCGCGCGTGACCGGCATCGAGGACCCGCAACTGCTGGCGCCCGACGCGCCGCTTTATTTCGCCGGCGCCTGGCGCGCCCGCGCCGACATGCGCCGCTACCTCGCCGCCGCGCCGGCGCGCGCGGGGCTGTCGATCGCCGTCAATTCGATGGTGTCGCGCAGCCAGGACCAGTTGCACCTGCACGTCGATTGCCTGACGCCGGACGTCGCCAAGGTGCTGGCCGATTACGCCCCCTATGTCGACGGCCAATGGCGGGCGATGACAGTGGCGCTGAACGGGCGCAAATATTGGGCGCGGCGGGTGGATTCGGCCGATCTCGAAGGGATCGACCCGTTCCACATCCTCGCCGACGAGATGGCGAACGCGCGCGGCGAGATGGGCCTGTGGAGCCTCGCCGCCGCGCCGATGTCCTTCGGGGACAAGCCGGGTTTCGTCCTGCTGGCCGACCATGCCGAACTGACCGCCGGCGGCCATGCCGAGGATTTGCAGGACCACGATTGCGCGCTGGCGCGGCCCTAGCCGCATTTGCCTTTCGCGCCGCTAACCGCTACGGCGCAGCGGAACTTCGAGCGAGAGACATGTCCCCGGACGAGGCGAAACAACGCGCGGCCGCCGCCGCGCTCGATTATGTCGAACCCGGCATGAAGCTCGGCCTTGGCACCGGATCGACGGCGGCCCGCTTCGTCGCGCTGCTCGGCGAGAAGGTCGCCGCCGGCCTGGCCGTCGTCGGCGTGCCGACGTCGGAGGCCACCCACAAGCAGGCCGCCGCGCTCGGCATCCCCCTGACCACGCTGGAGCAGACGCCGGCGCTCGATCTCGTGATCGACGGCGCCGACGAGATCGACGGCGATCTGGCGCTGATCAAGGGCGGCGGCGGCGCGCTGCTGCGCGAGAAGATCGTCGCCGCCTCGGCGGCGCGCATGCTGGTGATCGCCGATTCCTCGAAGAAGGTGGCGCGGCTCGGCGCCTTCCCGCTGCCGGTGGAGATCGTCCCGTTCGGCTTCGGCTCCACCCGGCTGCGGCTGGAGCGCGCCTGCGCCGCGCTCGGGCTTGCCGGCGAAATCGCGCCGCGCCGCAGCGGCGAGGCGTTGTACCTCACCGACGGCGGCCATTTTATCCTCGACTGTGCCTTTGGCGCGATCCCCGATCCGGAGCGGCTGGCGGCGCGGCTCAACGCCATTCCCGGCGTCGTGGAGCATGGCCTGTTTCTCGGTCTCGCCACCGTCGCCCTGATCGCGGGGCCTGACGGCGTCGAGACTTTGCGGCGTTGACCGCGCCATCATCTTAAGGAGGCGTTCCCCATGAAGCTCATCCCCCGCGGCGCGCTCGCCGCCGCGCTGCTGTTCACCAGCCTCGGCCTCGCGCCGGCCTATGCCGACGATCCGACGCCGGCCGCGATCGATGCGGCCAAGAAAATCCTGATCTCGGTCGGGCTCAAGGCGTCGATGGACCAGATCGTGCCGGCCATGCTGGGGCAGTTGCAGGGGCAGTTGCTGCAAATGCATCCCGAGATGGGCAAGACCCTGCACGAGACGCTGGTGGAGTTGCAGCCCGAGTTCAACAAGGGCGAGGACGACGTCTTCACCGACACCGCGCGCGTGTTGGCGACCCGGCTCAACGAGGCCGAGTTGCAGCAGACGATCGCCTATTTCGACAGCCCCGCCGGCCAGAAATACACGCAGGCGCAGGCGCCGGTGCTCGAAATGCTCGCCTCGTCCGGCGGCGCCTGGCGCGAGAAGCTGTCGAAGGTGATGCTTGAGCGCACGCGCGAGGAAATGAAGAAGAAGGGCTTCCAGCTCTAGGACCCCGAGGGGCGGATGGCATACGATTACGATCTGTTCGTCATTGGCGCGGGCTCCGGCGGCACGCGGGCGGCGCGCATCGCCTCCGGCCACGGCGCGAAAGTCGGCGTCGCCGAATCGTTCCGGATTGGGGGCACCTGCGTCATTCGCGGCTGCGTGCCGAAGAAGATCCTGGTCTACGCCAGCCGCTTCGCTGATTCCTTTGCCGACGCGGCCGCGTTCGGCTGGACGGTCGGGCCGACCTCGTTCGACTGGCCGACGCTGGTCCGGGCGAAGGAGGCCGAAATCTCCCGCCTGTCGGCGATCTACGCCGCCAATCTCGAACGCGCCAAGGTCGATATCCACCGCGTCCACGCGCGCGTCACTGGGCCGAACGCGATCGCGCTGGCGGACGGCCAACGCCTCACCGCGCGCCATATCCTGATCGCCACCGGCGGCCGGCCGGCGCTGCATCCGCGCGTCGAGGGGCTCGAACACGCCGCCACCTCGAACGAGATGTTCGATCTGCCGGTGTTTCCGCGCCGGCTGTTGGTGATCGGCGGCGGCTATATCGCGGTCGAGTTCGCCTGCCTGTTCCAGCGCCTCGGGGCCGAGGTGACGGTGGCGCTGCGCGGCGCCAACATCCTGCGCGGTTTCGACGAAGACATGCGCGTCGCGCTGCGCGACGAGATGAGCCGCGCCGGCGTGCAGTTCCGCTTCGGCCGGCTGCCGAGCCTGGTGCGGCCGCAGGGCGAAGCGAAGCGCGTGACGACGACCGACGGCGAAACGCTCGACGTCGACCAGATCCTGCTCGCCACCGGGCGCGAGCCCTACACGATGGGGCTCGGCCTCGAATCCGCCGGCGTGGCGCTGGCCGACAACGGCGCGGTCAAGGTCGACGCCCGCTCCACCACCAACGTGCCCTCGATCCACGCCGTCGGCGACGTCACCGACCGCATCGCTTTGACCCCAGTCGCGATCCGCGAGGGCCACTGGCTCGCCGACCGGCTGTTCGGCGACGCGACCCGCGAGGTGAATTACGACGCGGTGGCGACCGCCGTGTTCACGACGCCGGAACTCGGCACGGTTGGCCTGACCGAGGAAGCCGCGCGCGCCCGCTTCCCCGTGGTGGACGTCTACAAGACCAATTTCCGCCCGCTGAAGGCGACCATCACCGGCGGCTCGGAGCGCATCGCCATGAAACTGGTGGTCGACGGCGAAACCGACCGCGTGCTCGGCGCGCATATCCTGGGCGCCGAAGCCGGCGAGATCATCCAGGCCCTGGCGGTGGCGGTGAAGATGGGCGCCAAGAAAGCCGATCTCGACGACACCATGCCGGTGCATCCGACCGCTGCCGAGGAACTGGTGACGATGCGCGAGCGGTCGGCGCGCCACGTGCGGTAGGATCGTCACGGCGAAATTGCGGCGACTGTGACTTTTTTGCGATAGGCGTTATATCCGAACTGGCATATCCTGGGCGGGAAATCGGGTTTTTCCGCTTGGGGGCTAAATGTATTCCTTGAAATCGAAGTGGCTGGGTGGCGTCCTGTTGACGTCGATCGCCAGCGCCGCCTGGGGCGCGGACCTGCCGACGAAGAAAGACGCCGCGCCGCCGGGCGCCGCCGGCCGGGCGAGCTGCGTCAGCCCGCAGGATTTCTTCACCACCGATTGCGCGCTGTCCTACTGGGGCGTCACCTTCTACGGCGCGATCGACGCCGGCGTCGGCTGGGAATCGCACGGCGTGCCACTCAACCGCAACATCATCTCCGGCGTCGAAGAGCTGGTGCAGAAGAACAGCAACCGGCCGATGTGGCTCGCCACGCCCGGCGGCTTGAGCCAGTCCTTCATCGGCGTGAAGGCCAAGGAGGAGTTTGCGCCGAACTGGAATTTCATCGCCGACCTCAGCTTCGGCTTCGACCCCTACACCCTGTCGGCCGCCAACGGCCCGATGTCGTTCATGGACAATTACGGCCGTCCGCTGGCGAATCAGACCTCGAACGCCGATTCGAGCCGCGCCGGCCAGTTCTACAACGGCATGGGCTTCGTCGGCGTCAGCAACCCGACCTTCGGCACGTTGACCGTCGGCCGGCAGAACTCGCTGTCGCTCGACGGCGTGATCGAATACGATCCGATGGGAGCCGCCTACGCCTTCTCGGTGATCGGCTGGTCGGGCCTGGCGGCCGGCGGCGGCGACACCGAGGACGCGCGCGTGACCTCGGCGGTCAAATACCGCAACATGATCGGCAACATCCGCGTCGCCGCGCTGGCGCAAATCGGCGGCTATGACTTCAACAACGGCGCGCAGGCGGTCTACGAGGGCCAGCTCGGCGGCGATTTCAGCCTCGGCGCCTATGGCGGCCTGTCGATTGACGGCATCCTGAGCTTCGACAAAGGCGCGGTCGCCTCCGGCATCTCCAAACTGCCGAACACGATCGCCGCGACGATTTCCGACGATCGCAGCCTGATGCTGGTGGGCAAGTGGAGCTACGAACGCTTCAAGCTGCTGGGCGGCTACGAGCTGATCCAATTCCAGAACCCATCCAATCCGCAGCTCAGCAATTTCACCGACATTTCTGGCGTCAATGTGATCTATAACGGGGTCGGCGGAAATATTAACAACGTCGCCTATAACAATACGCGCACGCAGCAAGTGTTCTGGATCGGCGGCAGGTACAAAATCAGCGATACGCTCGATTCCGGCCTCGCCTATTATCATTACTATCAGAGCAGCTTCGCCAAGGTCGCCTGTTCCAATAGCTCATCCCCGGCCTGCGCCGGGACGCTCGACGCGGTGTCGTTCGACCTCGACTGGCAATTCGCCAAGAAATTCGACACTTACGCCGGCGTGATGTTCTCGCAGGTGAACAACGGCCTGTCGAGCGGCTACCTGCACACCCAGAATCTCGCACCGACCGCGGGTCTGCGCATGCGCTTCTGACCGCGCCGGGGCGCTCAGTTGCCACAAATCATCGCGGCTTCGACTTTGATGATCTGGCGATGCGCGAGCCGGAAGCCGAACGCGCTGGTCCAGGCGCCCGGGGGGATCGGGTTTCCCGCCTGATCGAGATAGCGGATCGAGACGATCCGGTGCTCGGCGAGCGCGTTCGCGAGGACCGATTCGACGTGACCGCTTTCGCACATGAAATTGCGCTCGCTGTCCTCCGGCGCAATCTGGAACACCCGCACCCTCGACGCGGACGCCGGGGCGTCGTCAGCCGCGCGGGCGCCCGCGCCGGCGCAAACGAGGGCGAGGCAGGCCGAAGCGGCGAAGAATTTGCTGGTCATGAACTTTCCAACTCAAGATTCGGCCGGTTGGCGCGGCGGGAAGGCGGCGCGCCAAAACCCGGCCTCCGGCGCAAAACTCTAGCCGAATCGCCGCTGTGAGATAAGACGTCCCGATTCAGACATTCGTGAATTGATGTGTGCAAGGCGTTCAGCGGTCGGGCGAAACCGGGTCGCCGCTTCGCACGATCCGCTCGTAACGCGCCCCGAGCCCCGTCAGCACCTGATAGCCGATCGTGCCGGACTTGGCGGCGAAGGTGTCGAGCGCCGCCGTCGCGCCGAAAAACTCCGCCCGTGTGCCCGGACCCACCGCGGAATCGGGGAGATAGGTGACGTCGGCGATGCAGAGGTCCATCGACATGCGCCCGACCAGCGGGCACATCCGGCCGGCGATCCGCACTTCCGGGCCGGGCGCGGCGTCGGTCGCCCCGGCGCCGAACGGCAGGCCGTCGGCGTAGCCCGCCAGCAGCGTCGCCAGCTTGGTGCGCCGCCGCGCGGTCCAGCGGCCATTGTAGCCCGCCGTCTCGCCCGGCTCGATCCAGCGCGTCTGCTGCACCGCGACTTCGAGCGTCGCCACCGCGCGCATCGGGTTTTCCCGCCCCGGCGTCGGATTGCCGCCATAGAGCGCGTAACCCGGCCGGGCGAGATCGTAATGCGGCCGCGCCGGCAGGAACAGGCCGGAGGAATTGGCGAGCGAGGCCGGCACGCCGGGAAACAAAGCCCGCGCCCGCTCGAACGCGGCGATCTGGCGCGCGTTGACGGGATCGTCCGGGTTCTCGGCGGAGACGAAATGGCTCATCAGCAGCGCCGCGCCGCCCATTTTGGCGGGGTCGAGCTCGGAGGGCGCAAAGCCCAGCCGGTTCATGCCGGTGTCGACATGCAGCGCGAACGGCAGCGAACGGTCCCAGCGCGCCAGTTCGCCCGCCGAGCCGATCACCGGCGCGAGCGCGGCGGCGGCGTAATCCCCGACCTCCGCGCCGGCCTCAAAGCCGTTGAGCACGAAGATGCGCGCCTCGCGCCCCAGCGCCGCGCGCGCCCGCACGCCCTCGCCGGCATGGGCGACGAAGAAGATGCGGCAGCCGGCCTTGAACAAAGCGGCGGCGGCGAGTTCGACGCCAAGCCCGTAACCGTTGGCCTTGACGACGGCGGCGCAGGCGGAGGGCGCCGTCTCGCGCGCGAGGCGGCGCCAATTGTCGCGCAGCGCGTCGAGGTCGATCGTCAAACGGCCCGGCGGATGCATGAGTGGAAATCTCCCGGGTCAAAACTCCCCGCGCGGCCGTTTGCCGGCCTCGCGCGCCTTTGCTAAAGCGGTCCCCTACCAGTTTGGCGGTGAACGCGCATGCAGAAATTCGAAACCTTGACCGGCGTCGCGGCGCCGTTGGCGATCGACAATATCGACACCGATATGATCATCCCCAAGCAATATCTCAAAACGATCAAGCGCACCGGCCTCGGCGCCGGCCTGTTCTCGGAGATGCGCTATAACGACGACGGCTCGCCGAACCCGGATTTCGTGCTCAACAAGCCCGCCTACAAGAAGGCGCAGATCCTCGTCGCCGGCGACAATTTCGGCTGCGGCTCCTCGCGCGAACACGCGCCCTGGGCGCTGCTCGATTTCGGCATCCGCTGCGTGATCTCGACCGATTTCGCCGACATTTTCTACAACAACTGCTTCAAGAACGGCGTGCTGCCGGTCAAGGTCAGCCCGGACGACCTCGTCAAGCTGATGGACGACGCGCAGCGCGGCGCCAACGCGACGCTGACCGTCGATCTGCCGGCGCAGGAGATTCGCGGCCCTGACGGCGGCGTGGTGAAGTTCGAACTCGACCCGTTCCGCAAGAAATGCCTGCTCGAAGGGCTCGACGACATCGGCCTGACGCTGGTCGAGGCGCCGGCGATCCAGGGCTACGAGACAAAGACCAAAGCCGCGCATCCCTGGCTGTGATTAAGCGGTAGTGGATTGACGAAAACGGCGATCTGGCCTAAAGCCGCGCCCGAAAAGGCTGGGCGCGTCCCGGCCTGATGTGTTTTGGCGCGGCCCACCCCGCGCGTACGAGGACTGGAAATATGGCGAATACGAAGTCGGCGCAAAAGGCTGTCCGCAAGATCGCGCGCCGCACGGCCGTCAACAAGATGCGTCGCAGCGAGATGCGCACCTATGTCCGCAAGGTCGAGGCGGCGCTCGACGCCAAGGACGCCGGCGGCGCCGCCGAGGCGATGAAGTCGGCCGAGCCGTTGCTCGCCCGCGCCGGCCAGAAGGGCATCGTCCACAAGAACGCCGCCGCGCGCAAAATCGCCCGCCTGACCAAGCGCGTCAAGGCGCTCGCGAGCTAAGTTGTCGGACCTGCCTCCCGATCGGCTCTGCATCGATCCCGCCAGCCCGTTTTACGACGAGGCGGCGCTGACGCGTGGCGTCGGCATCCGCTTCAAGGGCAAGGAGCGGTTCGACGTCGAGGAATATTGCCGCAGCGAGGGCTGGATTCGCGCGCCGATCGGCAAGACGCGCGATCGCAAGGGCAATCCGCTCACGGTCAAGCTGACCGGCGAAGTCGACGCCTTTTTTACGAGCCCGCCCGTCAGCGAATAGCGCCGAGGCTTGCGCGGACCCTTTTGACTTTGCCTCGCCCGGCGCCGTCCGCGTTTTGGCCGGACCCGTCCCGGCGCCATTGATGCGCGACCTCGCTAGAGCGCGGATCTAGCGCCCCCCGGACGTTCTCAGGCTGGTGAAGTTTGGCCGCCTCTGCGGCGCGTCATGGCAGGAGTGGCAGGAATCGAACCTGCAACCCCCGGTTTTGGAGACCGGTGCTCTGCCAATTGAGCTACACTCCTAATGCGCGCTCTTCTGCCCCAAGCGCCTGCGCGATGCAAGCCTCTGGATGAGGCCAGGCGCGCCGCGTCCGCATCGGCGCTTGCCTATATCGACATAAAGATATATTTATGCGGTTATATACAGCAACCCCTGAGGCGCCATGTCCGATCCCTTCTCGACGCTCCCCATGCGCGCCGACGATTCCGCGGCGCGGTTCCGGGCGGCGGCGGCCGAGCGCATCCTGGTGCTCGACGGCGCGATGGGCACCGAGGTGCAGGCGCTCGGCCTTGAGGAGGCGCATTTCCGCGGCGAACGCTTCGCCGGCTGCGCCTGCCATCTGCAAGGCAACAACGATCTGCTGACGCTGACGCAGCCGCAGGCGATCGAGGCGATCTATCTGTCCTACGCCAAGGCCGGCGCCGATATTCTCGAAACCAACACGTTCTCCTCCACCCGCATCGCCCAGGCCGATTATGGCATGCAGGACGTCGTCTACGAACTCAACCGCGACGGCGCGCGGCTGGCCCGGCGCGCCGCGCTCAAGGCCGAGCAATTCGACGGCAAGCCGCGTTTCGTCGCCGGCGCGCTCGGCCCCACCAACCGCACCGCCTCGATGTCGCCCGACGTCAACAACCCCGGCTTCCGCGCGGTGTCGTTCGACGAATTGCGCGAGGCTTACGCCGAGCAGATCGAGGGGTTGATCGACGGCGGCGCCGACCTGATCCTGATTGAGACGATCTTCGACACGCTGAACGCCAAGGCGGCGATCTTCGCCTGCGAGGAGGTGTTCGCCAAGCTCGGCCGGCGGCTGCCGATCATGATCTCCGGCACCATCACCGACCGCTCCGGCCGCACTTTGTCCGGCCAGACGCCGACCGCCTTCTGGCATTCGGTGCGCCACGCCCGACCGCTGACCATCGGCCTCAATTGCGCGCTCGGCGCGGCGGCGATGCGCGAGCATCTGGAGGAGATTTCCAGCGTCGCCGACACGCTCGTTTGCGCCTATCCCAACGCCGGCCTGCCCAACGCGTTCGGCAAATATGACGAGACGCCGGAGGAGATGGCGGCGCAACTGCGCGAATTCGCGACCGCCGGTCTGGTCAATGTCGTGGGCGGCTGCTGCGGCTCGACGCCAGCCCATATCCGCGCCATCGCCGAGGCCGTGCGCGGATTGGCGCCGCGCGCCATCCCGCACATTGCGCCGCTGATGCGGCTGTCCGGGCTGGAACCGTTCACGCTGACCAAGGACATTCCGTTCGTCAATGTCGGCGAGCGCACCAACGTCACCGGCTCGGCCAAATTCCGCAAGCTCATCACCGCCGGCGATTTCGCCGGGGCTTTGGTTGTCGCGCGCGATCAGGTCGCCAACGGCGCCCAAATCATCGACGTCAATATGGACGAGGGGTTGATCGATTCGAAAGCCGCGATGGTCGAGTTCCTCAACCTCGTCGCCTCGGAGCCGGATATCGCGCGCGCGCCGCTGATGATCGATTCGTCGAAATTCTCGGTGATCGAGGCCGGCCTCAAATGCGTGCAGGGCAAGGCGATCGTCAACTCGATCTCGATGAAGGAGGGCGAGGCCGAGTTCCTGCGTCAGGCCCGGCTGGTGCGCGCCTATGGCGCGGCGGTGGTGGTGATGGCGTTCGACGAGCAGGGCCAGGCCGACACCTACGAGCGCAAGGTCTCCATCTGCGCCCGCGCCTACAAGCTGCTGACCGAGCAGGCGGGCTTCGCGCCGGAAGACATCGTGTTCGACCCCAACATCTTCGCGATCGCCACCGGCATCGACGAGCACAACGGCTATGGCGTCGCCTTCATCGAGGCGACGCGGGCGATCAAACAATCCTTGCCGCACGTGCATATCTCGGGCGGCGTCTCCAACCTGTCGTTCTCGTTCCGTGGCAACGAGCCGGTGCGCGAGGCGATGCACGCGGTGTTCCTCTATCACGCCATTCAGGCCGGCATGGACATGGGCATCGTCAACGCCGGCCAGCTCGCCGTCTACGAGAGCATCGAGCCGGAGTTGCGCGAGGCCTGCGAGGACGTCGTGCTCAACCGGCGCGACGACGCCACCGAGCGGCTGCTGACGCTGGCGGAGAAATATCGTGGCGGGGCCGCGCGGGAAGGCAAGGCGCAGGACTTGTCCTGGCGCGACAAGCCGGTCGACGCGCGCATTGCGCACGCGCTGGTCAACGGCGTCAACGAATTCATCGAAGCCGACACGGAGGAGGCGCGCCTGCTGGCGAAACGGCCGCTCGACGTGATCGAGGGGCCGCTGATGGACGGCATGAACATCGTCGGCGACCTGTTCGGCGCCGGCAAGATGTTTCTGCCGCAGGTGGTCAAATCCGCGCGCGTGATGAAACAGGCGGTCGCGGTGCTGCTGCCCTACATGGAGGTGGAGAAGGACGTGCGCGCCAGCGCCGGCAGGATCCTGCTCGCCACCGTCAAGGGCGATGTGCATGACATCGGCAAGAACATCGTCGGCGTCGTGCTCGCCTGCAACAATTATGAGATCATCGACCTCGGCGTGATGACGCCGGCCTCGGAAATCCTGCGCGTCGCGCGCGAGAGAAAGGTCGACGCGATCGGCCTGTCCGGCCTCATCACGCCCTCGCTCGACGAGATGGCGCATGTCGCGGCCGAAATGGAGCGCGAGGGTTTTAGCGTGCCGCTTTTGATCGGCGGCGCGACCACCAGCCGCGTCCACACCGCCGTGAAGATCCATCCGCGATACGCGCGCGGCCAGACCGTCTATGTCAACGACGCCAGCCGCGCCGTCGGCGTGGTCGGCGCGCTGCTGTCGCCCGACAGCCGCGCCGCTTATGTCGAGACGGTGCGGGCGGAATACGCCAAGGTGACCGCCGCGCACACGCGCTCCGAGAAGGACAAGACGCGCCTGCCGCTGGCCAAGGCGCGCGCGAATGCGATGAAGATCGATTGGGCCGGCTATCAACCCAAGCGCCCCTCCTATCTGGGGACGCGCGCGATCGAGCCGCCGAGCCTGGCGACGCTGGCCGACTATATCGACTGGACCCCGTTCTTCCAGACCTGGGAGCTGAAGGGCCGCTATCCCGCGATCCTCAACGACGAAAAGCAGGGCGCCGCCGCGCGCGCGCTGTTCGACGACGCGCAGGCGATGGTGAAACGGATCGTGGCGGAGCAATGGTTCTCGCCCAAGGCGGTGGTCGGCTTCTGGCCGGCGGCGGGCGAAGGCGACGACATCCAGCTTTATCACGACGAGGCGCGCACGCATCGGCTGGCGACCTTCTATACGCTGCGCCAGCAGCTCAACCGGCGCGACGGCACGCCCAATGTCGCTCTGGCCGATTTCGTCGGCCCGCGCGATTACGTCGGCGGTTTCGTGGTGACGGCGGGCGCGGAGGAGGAGGAAATCTCGGCCCGGCTCGCCGGCGCCAATGACGATTACAGCTCGATCCTGGTCAAGGCGCTGGCCGATCGTTTCGCTGAAGCGCTGGCCGAATTCATGCACGCGCGGGTGCGGCGCGAACTCTGGGGCTACGCCGCCGACGAGACGTTGAGCCCCGAGGCGCTGATCGCGGAAAGCTACGCCGGCATCCGCCCCGCCCCCGGCTATCCCGCGCAGCCCGACCACACCGAGAAGCAGACCCTGTTCCGCCTGCTCGACGCGGAGGCGCTGACCGGCGTCCGGCTGACCGAGAGCTGCGCGATGTGGCCGGGCTCCTCGGTGTCGGGGCTCTATATCGGCTGCCCGCAATCCTATTATTTCGGGGTGGCGAAGGTCGAGCGCGATCAGGTCGAGGATTACGCCGCGCGCAAGGGGCTCAGCATCGGCGAAGTCGAGCGCTGGCTGGCGCCGGTGCTCAACTACAGCAACGTCGCCGAAGCGGCGGAGTAACTCAGGCCCGCCGGCGCAGGCCGGCGATGGTCGCCGCGCCGAGGCTCAGCGCGGCGGCGATGCAGATGAGCGACAACGCGAAGGCGTCGCCGATCGCCTCAAGATGGGCGTCGGGGCCGATCCGGCTGAAAAACAGCCCGCCGATGACGGCGACCGAGATCGCCGCGCCGATCTGCAACGTCGCGTTGACGAGGCCGGAGGCCAGGCCCGACCAGCGCGCGTCGACCCGGTCGATCACCGCGCGGATCATCGCCGGCATCGCCGTGCCCTGCCCGACGCCCATCACCAGCAGCACCGGCTCGACGCCGAGGCTGACGCCGCGGTGCACGAGATAGGCCAGCGCCAGCATGCAAAGCGCCGTCGTCCCCATGCCGGCGGAGGCGGCGAGCGCGCCGAGCCGCGCCGCGGCGAAGCGGGCGAATTGCGAGCCGATCAGGAAGCCGAGGCCGAACGGCAGGAAGGCGAGGCCCGCCGCGCGCGCGGAATAGCCGAGGCCGAATTCCTCATACATCGGGAAGATGAGGAAGAACGAGGCCATCGAATAGAACACCAGCGTCGCCGTCAGGCCGCGCAGCAGGCCGGGCTGGCGAAACGCCTCCGGGTGCACCAGCGGATTGCCGCCGCGCGCCGCCAGCCGCGTCTCGTAGCGCCAGAACACGGCCGCCAGCACCGGCGTCGCGGCGAGCGAGGCGAAGCTCCACGCCGGCCAGCCCAGTTCGCGGCCCTCGATCAGCGGCACGACCAGGGCGGACAGGGTCGCGGCGAGCCACAACGCGCCGCCGACGTCGAGCCGCGAATCCTTGCCGCCGCGGCTCTCCGGCAGCCAGAACCACGCCGCCGGCGCGACAAGCGCGGCCACCGGCAGATTGACCAGAAACACCGCGCGCCAGCCTAGCGCGCTGCCGTCGATCAGCAGGCCCGCGAGAATCTGGCCCACGATCGAGGCCGAGCCGATCATGAAGCCGAACAGGCCGAGCGCCTTCGGCCGCTCGGTCGGGGGAAACAGATGATGGATCGAGGCCAGCGCCTGCGGCGCCAGCACCGCCGCCGCGACGCCCTGCACCAGCCGCCCGGCGACCAGCGCGTTGGGCGACCACGCCAGACCGCACAGAGCGGAAGCGGCGGCGAAGCCGACGACGCCGATCAGAAACATGCGCTTGCGGCCGTAGAGGTCGCCGAGCCGGCCGCCGAGGATCAGCAGCACCGCATAGGCCACGGCATAGCCGGACATGACGAGTTGCAGCGCGGCGGCGGAGGCGTGCAAGTCGCCGCGAATGGAGGGCAGCGCGACATTGACGATGAAGAAATCGAGCGGCGGCAGAAAGGCGCCGACCAGCAGGATCGACAATGCGGTCCAGCGGCGCGGGTCGGGACGGGCGTGGTCGCGGGCAAGCGACGCTTCGGCGGCGGTCATGGCGTGTCCTTTGGAACCGTTCGGTTCCCTTTTGAGCGGAAAATCAGGGCGCGCGGGTCAGCGCCAGCATGGCGGCGGCGACGACCTCGCGCAATTCGCCCTCGCCGGCGCCCGTCTTGGCGACGAAGCGCAGGCCCTGGATGACGGTTTGCAGATAACGGGCGAGCGTCTGCGGATCGCGGCCGCGGTCGATCACGCCCTCCGCCTGCCCGCGCCGCACGGCGTCGGCGAGCAAGCTGACCACGCTGGCGTAATAGGCCTCGACCTTGCGCCGCGCCTCGTCGTCGTCGGGCAGCAGTTCCCCGGTCGCGGTCGAGATCAGGCAACCCTTCTGCCAGCACGCCTGCGCCGAGCTATGCGCGTAATGCAGCAGCGCGGTGCGGACGCCCTCGCGCGCGTTGCCCTGGCCGAGCTTTTCGCGCAGCCGCTGCAACGCCTCGCGCGCATAGAGATCGAACGCGGCGAAGAACAAGGCGCGTTTGTCGGGGAAGGCTTTGTACAGGCTGCCGCGCGAAAGCCGGGTGCCTTCGATGAGATCGACCATCGAGGCGCCGTGATAGCCGCGCTGGCGGAACACTTCGAGCGCGTCGCGCACGGCGTCGTCGGGATCGAATTCGCGCGGCCGCCCGGGGGCGGCGCGAGGGGCGGTTGAGGTCATGCCGGGGATATGGAACCAATCGTTCCACAAAGCAAGCGAACCCGCATCAAGCTGTTGTGATCGCCCGCCCGCCCGTGGCGAATCCACCCGCGAGCGCCTAACTTGGCGGCCATGAACCGAGCCCGCCGATGACCGAAGCCGAAATCCTCGCCCTCAACGGCTGGCTCGCCGAGGCCGGGCTGCGCGCGCTGAGCGAGGACGCGATCATCAGCGGCTTCGCCGAGCGCTTCGTCGCCGCCGGCGCGGCGCTCGCCGGGGGGGCGCGTGCTGGTCGACACTTTGCATCCGCTCTACGAGGGCCGCGCCTTCCGCTGGCGGCGAGGCGAGGCGGAATTGGCCATCAACGAATATGGCGCGTCGAACGACGGCGAGGCGCAGGAGCGCTGGCGGGCGACGCCGTTCTATCGTCTGCAGGAAAGCGGCGAGACGCTGCTGGTGCAGAAACTCGACGACGCCGCGGTGGCGCAAGACCCGTTCC
>JAGWRL010000310.1 GCA_028876585.1 Pseudomonadota bacterium
GCGATCGACAACATGGCCTCCCAGAAGTGGGACTTCGTCGCGATCCAGGCCTTCGGCATCGGTACGCTGACGGCGCCGGTCAACAAGATGATCGACGCCGGGATTCCGGTGATCGACATGGACACGCTGATCGCGCCGCTCGATCAGATCAACGTCCACTCCTTCCTCGCCCCCGACAATGAGTTCATGGGCGCTTCCGTCACGCAGGCGCTCGTCAACGCCATCAACGGCGAGGGCACCATCGTGATGACGCAGGGCGCGCTCGGCCACACCGGCGCGCAGGGGCGCGCGCGCGGCTTCAAATCCGTGGTGTCGAAATTCCCGAAAATCCAGGTGCTCGACGAGCAGCCCGCCGATTGGGACGTGACCAAGGTCGCGCGCATCTGGGAGGCGCTGCTGACCAAATATCCCAAGATCGACGCCGCCTTCTTCCATAACGACGACATGGCGCTGGCCGCCTCGAAGGTGATGCAGGCCAAGGGCCGCACCGAGACCAAGATCGGCGGCGTCGACGCCATGCCGCCGGCGATCAAGGCGGTGCAGGCGGGCGCGATGTTCGCCACCGTGCGCAACCCTTCCTGCCGCATCCACGGCGGCTCGATCATCGCCGGCGTCAACGCGGTCGTGAACGGCGAGAAGACCGGCGCCGGCGGCATCCCCAAGAGCATCGTCACCGACGGCCCCGTCGTCACCAAGGCCAACGCCGACGGCATGTTGTGGATGGAGGATCAGTTCCTGATCTGACGGTTCAGCCCGATGACGCCGCTGGTCGAACTCACCCATATCGTCAAAACGTTCGGCGGCGTCCATGCCCTGCGCGGCGTCGATTTCGCGTTGCAGGCGGGCAGTATTCACGGCCTCGCCGGCGAAAACGGCGCCGGCAAAAGCACGCTGATGAAAGTGATCGCCGGCGTGCATGGCCCTGATTCGGGCGTGTTCAAGGTGGACGGCGAGCCCGTCCACTTCCGCTCCGCCCGCGACGCCCGCGCGCGCGGGATCGCCATGGTGCATCAGGAACTCAGCGTCGCGCCCGATCTCAGCGTCGCCGAGAACGTGTTTCTGGGCAGCCAGCCGCTCAACAGTCTGGGGACCATCGCGTGGTCGCGCATGGCGCGCGAGGCGAGCGAGCAACTGAAGAACCTCGGCCTCGACATCGATCCGCGCGCGCGGCTCGGCGATTTTCCCATCGGCGTGCAGCAACTGGTCGAACTCGCCCGCGTGCTGTTCTCCGGCGCGCGCATCATCATTCTCGACGAGCCGACCTCGGCCTTGTCGCCGCCCGAGATCGCCCGGTTGTTCTCGGTGCTGCGCCGGGTGCGCGAGAGCGGAAGGGGCATCGTCTTCATCTCGCATTTCCTCGACGACATTCTCGAAATTTCCGACGAAGTGTCGGTGTTCCGCAACGGCCAGCGCGTCGCGCACGCCCATGTCGGGCCGGGCGTCGACAAGGCCTGGCTGATCGAGAACATGATCGGCGCCGGGCGCGACGAGCTTGGCGAGAGCTATCTGCACGACATCGCGCTCAAACCGCGCAAGCAGACGCCTGTTGTGCTGGAGGCCGAGGGGCTGACGCTGGAGCCCTATTTCCGCAACGTGTCGTTTCAGGCGCACGCCGGCGAAGTGCTGGGGATTTACGGCTTCATGGGCTGCGGCCAGATCGAACTGGCGCGGATGCTGTTTGGCAAGCTGCGGCCCGAACGGGGTCGGCTGCGGCTCGCGGGCGCTCCGGCGCGGCTCAAGCGCACCACCGACGCGAAAAACGCCGGAATCGGCTTCGTGCCGGAGAGCCGGCGGCTGATGCTGTTCCGCGAGGAGCCGATCTATCGCAACATCTCGATCGCCTTCCTCGAACATTTCTCCAGATTGTTCGTGCGCCCGGCCGCCGAGCGCGCCGCCGCCCGCCGTCACGCCGAGCGGCTGGGCGTGCGCCCGCCCGGCGTCGAGGCGCGGCTCGGCGCGCTGTCGGGCGGCAACCAGCAGAAAGTGGCGCTGGCGAAATGGCTGACCCGGCCGCCCAAGCTGCTGGTGCTGGTCGAGCCGACGCGCGGCATGGACGTCGGCGCCAAAGAGGATGTGGTGCATATCGTCAAGAGCCTCGCGGCCGAGGGCATGGCGGTGATCGTGCTCTCGACCGAGCCGGAGACGGTGCTGTCGCTCGCCGACCGCGTGCTGGTGATGCGCAAGGGCGAGCTCACCAGCGAATTCGCGGATTGCGCGATCAGCAAAGACAGATTGCTGGCGGCGGCGTGAGCAGCATGTCCCGCTCGCCGATCCTCCGCCGTCATGGCCGGGCTCGTCCCGGCCATCCACGCCGCGGCGCGCGCGACCGCCGATCGGCGCGCGCGCCGCGGCTTGAAACAACATTGCGCCCGTCGACGTGGATGCCCGGGACGAGCCCGGGCATGACGGCTTCGCCGCCTCATTCCCTTAGGAGCTGTTCAGATGGCCGATAGCGACCTTGGCGCGAAAGCCCGCGGTTTCGACTTTGGCCGAATCTTTCGCGATCAACTGCGCAACATCGCGCCGTTCGCGACCCTGATCCTGCTGGTCGGCTTCTTCAGCCTCGCCGCGCCGTCGTTCGCGACGATGGGCAATCTCGAAAACATCCTGCAACAGGTTTCCGTCACCGCGATGATCGCGGTCGGGCTGACGTTCGTCATCCTCACCGCCGAGATCGACCTCAGCGTCGGCGCGATCGCCAATGCGACCGCGATCGTGCTGACCTTCTTCACCGCGCAGCCCGATTACGTGAACATCCAGAATTTTCCGCTGCCCGGCGCGCTGGCGATTCCGCTGACGCTCCTCGCCTGCGCCGGCCTCGGGCTGATCACCGCTTTCGGCGTCACCAAGATCGGCATCCCCTCCTTCATCATGACGCTGGCGATGATGCAGATCGGCGCCGGCGTCTCGGCGGTGCTGGTGCGCGGGCAGATCGCCTATAGCGTGCCCCCGCTGATCACCACGCTCGGCTCGAAGACGCTGTATGGCGTGCCGTGGATCATCATCGTCGCCGCGCTGATGCTGCTGATCGCGCATCTGGTGCTGAGCCACACAAGGTTCGGCCGCTATGTCTATATGGTCGGCGGCAACCGCGAGGCGGCGGAATATTCCGGCGTCAACGTGCGCTTCGTCACCGGCGCGGTGATGACGATCTCGGCCGTCTGCTCCGGGATCGCCGGCATGCTGGGCGTCGCCTATTTCGGCTCGGCGCAGCAGAACGAGTTCGACACGTTCCTGCTCGACGCCATCGCGGCCGTGGTGGTCGGCGGCACCAGCCTGTTCGGCGGGCGCGGCGGCATCGGCAACACCATCGTCGGCCTGTTCGTGCTCGGCGTGCTCAACAACGGGCTCGATTACGTCAAGATCGACAGCTTCCTGAAAATCCTGATCCGCGGCGTGATCCTGCTGGTGGCGCTGGTCATCAACATCTACGCCGAGCGGCTGCGCGCGACCCGCTCGCTCAACGCCTGAGGCTTTGACAGCCCGCCCGCGCGGCGCCACATTGGCGCATGTCGACGAGCGTCAAGATCTGCGGCGTCAACTCGCCGGAAGCTTTGTCCGCCGCCTTGCACGCGGGGGCCGACATGGTCGGCTTCGTGTTCTACGAACCGAGCCCGCGCTTCATCGGCCTCGACACGGCGCGCCAGTTCGCCCGCCATTGCCGCGACCGCGCCGAGGTGGTGGCGCTGGTGGTCGACGCGGCGGACAATACGCTGGAGGCGATCCTGAAACGGGTCGGGCCGGACTATTTCCAGTTGCACGGGCAGGAGAGCCCCGAGCGGGTCGCCGAAATTCAGGAGAAATACGGCGTGTCGGTGATCAAGGCGATCGGCGTCGCCGACGCCGCCGATCTCGCCCGCAGCGACGCCTATGACGCCGCCGACGCGCTGCTGATCGACGCCAAGCCGCCGAAGGGCGCGCTGCTGCCCGGCGGCAACGGCGTGCCGTTCGACTGGGGGCTGGTGCGCGATTTCTCGCCGCGCAAGCCGTGGCTGCTGTCGGGCGGCCTGACGGCGGAGAATGTCGGCGAGGCGATCCGGGCGAGCGGCGCGCGCGCGGTCGACGTCTCCTCGGGCGTCGAGAGCGCGCCGGGGGTGAAGAACCCGCTGAGGATCGCCGCCTTCATCGCGGCGGCGCGCGCCGCTTTCGCCGCGCTCGAACAGGAATGATTGCGGGTCGCCGCGCGCCGCTCTAAAGAACGGTCACGCACGGGAGCCTGGCCCTTGACCAAGATCGACAAGCCCAATTCGTTCCGCAACGGCCCCGACGAGCGCGGCCATTTCGGCATATTTGGCGGCCGTTTCGTCGCCGAAACGCTGATGCCGCTGATCCTCAGCCTCGAAAAAGCCTATGCGCAGGCCAAGGCCGATCCGGCGTTCCATAAGGAGCTCGGCGCGTTCCTGACCCATTATGTCGGCCGCCCAAGCCCGCTCTATTTCGCTGAACGGATGACCGAGCATCTCGGCGGGGCCAAGATCTACTTCAAGCGCGACGAGCTCAACCACACCGGCGCGCACAAGATCAACAATGTGATGGGCCAGATCCTGCTCGCCCGCCGCATGGGCAAGCCGCGCGTGATCGCCGAGACGGGCGCCGGCCAGCACGGCGTCGCCACCGCGACCGCCTGCGCCCGCTTCGGCCTCAAATGCGTGGTCTACATGGGCGCGGTCGACGTCGCGCGCCAACAGCCCAATGTCATCCGCATGGAGATGCTGGGCGCAAAGGTCTTCCCCGTGCAGTCGGGCACGCGCACGCTGAAGGATGCGATGAACGAGGCGCTGCGCGACTGGGTCACGAACGTGCACGACACGTTCTATTGCATCGGCACGGTGGCGGGCCCGCATCCCTATCCGATGATGGTGCGCGAC
>JAGWRL010000311.1 GCA_028876585.1 Pseudomonadota bacterium
CGCCGGCCGCCTCGCGCGCGGCGGCGTAGACATAGGAGAGATCGGCGTGGCCGTCGCCGCGCCGCGACGGCGTGCCGACCGCGATGAACACCGCTTCGGCCCCGCGCACGGCCTGCCCGATGTCGGTGGTGAAAGCCAGCCGGCCCTGGCGCGTGTTGTTGGCGACGAGGTCCTCGAGGCCGGGCTCGAAGATCGGAATCTCGCCCCGGCGCAGCGCCGCGATCTTGTCCGCGTCACGATCGACGCAGGTGACGGTGTGGCCGAAATCGGCGAAACAGGCCCCCGAGACGAGGCCGACATAGCCGGCGCCGATGACAGTCAGACGCATCGCTTATCCCCTCTCAAGCCGAGCGCTGGCTACGGCGTCAGGCTCGTTCGAACCTGATGTCCTGCGCCCCTTCCCACAGGCACTTGCGGCCGAGCGGATAAAGGTTCTCCAGCCCCGACGTCAGCGTCAGAAAATGATTGCCGGCGAGTTGGCCGACCTTGGAGGCGAACCGCACCCCGCCATAGGCGAGCAGGATCTCCGTCTCGCTGACGCCGCCGGGATAGAGGATCACCTGGCCGGGCGCGGGATAGCTGGTGTGGTTCTCGTAGCCGACCTTGAAATCGTAGTCGCCAAGCGGCATCCACACGCCCTCGCCGCTCCAGCGCACATGCACCACCGTGCTGATGAACGGCAGCCGGGCGAGAAACGATTCGCAGGTCTTGGGCGCCAGTTCGGTCTCCAGCCGGCCCTCGAAGGTGAAGGGTCCGGCGATCACTTTCAACTTGCTCATGGCGGCGTCCTCGAATCTGAGGCCGTCCTTTAGCGCGCGCGACGCGCTCTTGCCAAATGCGCCCGCCATCGCGCGCCTTCGCCCGATGGCTGGCTTTCCCAAGCCGCCCGGCTGCGGCTATGATCGGCCGGCCTGTTTTGGAACGCGCCATGAACCCGACAATCTTCGACCGCGACCTCGACCGCAATGCCGCCAATCACCAGCCGCTGACGCCGCTGACGCTGCTGGAGCGCGCGGCGTCCGTTTTTCCCGATCATCTGGCGATCGTGCATGGCCCGCTGCGCCGCAATTACCGCGACTTCTACGCCCGCAGCCGCAAACTCGCCTCGGCATTGGCGCGGCGCGGCATCGGCCACGGCGACACCGTCGCGGTGATCGCCGCCAACACCCCGGCGATGCTGGAATGTCATTACGGCGTGCCGATGTGCGGCGCGGTCCTCAACACGCTCAACACCCGGCTCGACGCCGCCGCGCTCGCCTTCATGCTGCAACATGGCGAGGCGAAGGTCTTGATCGTCGACCGCGAGTTCTCCGCCCTGATGGCGCAGGCGCTGAAGGACATGGTCACGCGGCCCTACATCATCGACTACGACGATCCCGAATTTTCCGGCCCCGGCGAACGCATCGGCCAGATCGAATATGAGGAGTTCGTCGCCACGGGCGACGCAGCCTATAGCCGCACGGCGCCGCGCGACGAATGGGACGCCATCGCGCTCAACTACACCTCCGGCACCACGGGCGACCCGAAGGGCGTCGTCTATCATCATCGTGGCGCGCATCTGCTCGCGGTCGGCAACGTGGTGACCGCCGATATGGGGCCGCATCCCGTCTATCTCTGGACGCTGCCGATGTTCCATTGCAACGGCTGGTGTTTTCCGTGGTCGATCAGCGTCAAGGCGGGCGTGCATGTGTGCCTGCGGCAGGTGCGCGCCAAGCCGATTTTCGACGCCATCGCCGAATATGGCGTCACCCATCTCTGCGGCGCGCCGATCGTCATGCAGGTGCTGCTCAATGCGCCCGAGGCGGAGCGCCGACCGATGCCGCGCCGCGTGCGCTTCTTCACCGCCGCCGCGCCGCCGCCCGCCGCCGTGCTCGCCGCGATGCGCGACGCCGGCTTCGAGGTGACGCATCTCTATGGCCTGACCGAGACCTACGGCCCCGCTGTGGTCAACGACTGGAAGCAGGAATGGGACGCGCTGCCGGGCGACGAGCAGGCCGCGCTCAAATCGCGCCAGGGCGTGCGCTATCACGCGCTCGAAGCGCTTGACGTAATGGACCCCGAGACGATGCATCCCGTCCCCGCCGACGGCGAGACGATGGGCGAGGTGATGTTTCGCGGCAATGTCGTGATGAAGGGCTATCTCAAGAACAAAGCCTCGACCGAGGCCGCCTTCGCCGGCGGCTGGTTCCATTCCGGCGATCTCGGCGTCAAGCATCCCGACGGCTACGTGCAATTGCGCGACCGCTCCAAGGACATCATCATCTCGGGCGGCGAGAACATCTCCTCGATCGAAGTCGAGGACGCGCTGTTCCAGCACCCCGCCGTGGCGCTGGCGGCGGTGGTCGCCCGCCCCGACGAGAAATGGGGCGAGACTCCATGCGCCTTCGTCGAACTGAAGCCCGGCCACAGCGCGACGGAGGCCGAGTTGATCGCCTGGTGCCAGTCCAAGCTCGCGCGCTACAAATGCCCGCGCAGCGTGGTGTTCGCGGAAATCCCCAAGACATCGACCGGCAAGGTGCAGAAATACGCGCTGCGCGAGCGGGCGAAGGGGTTGGGCTAGCCGCCGCCCCGTCTTGTCTCGCCCGGCGCTAACCCCGCTTCAGCCGCACGTCGGGCAGGAAATAGGTCAATAGCCCGATCGCCGGCAGGAAGCCGCACAGCTGATAGACGAAGGCGAGGCTGGTGTGGTCGGCGAGCAGCCCCAAGGCCGCCGCGCCTAGCCCGCCGAGGCCGAACGACAGGCCGAAGAACAGCCCGGCGATGGCGCCGACATTGCCCGGCGCGAGCTCCTGCGCATAGACCACCATCGCCGCGAAGGCGGAGGACAGGATCAGGCCGATCGCGATCGAATCGACCACCGTGCCGATCAGGCCGAGATGCGGCAGCAGCAGCGTGAACGGCAGCACGCCCAGGATCGACGCCCAGATCACGTATTTGCGCCCGATCCGGTCGCCAATCGGCCCGCCGGCGAAGGTGCCGGCCGCCACCGCGCCGAGAAACACGAACAGCAGCACCTGCGCCGTCTGCACCGAGACGTGGAACGTCTCGATCAGATAGAACGTGTAATAGCTGTTGATGCTGGCGAGATAGAACGTCTTCGAGAACAGCAGCACCACGAGAATGGCGATCGAGCGCCACACCACGCGGCGCGGCAGCAGATCGGCGGCATGGGCCGCGCCCGATTTGTGCGCGCGCGCGCCTTGCGCGATCTGCCATTGCGCGACGCGGGCGAGCAGCAGGATGGCGATGAAGGCCAGCGCGGTGAAGGCCAGCACCGAGATCTGCCCGTTCGGCACGACGATGAAGGCCGCCATCAGCGGCCCGAGCGACTGGCCGAAATTTCCGCCGACCTGAAACAGGCTCTGCGCGAAGCCGTGCCGGCCGCCCGAAGCGGCGCGCGCGGCGCGCGACGCCTCGGGGTGAAACACCGCGCTGCCGACGCCAACGAAGGCGACCGAGACCAGCAGCATCGGATAGCTGCGCGAGAACGCCAGCAGCACGAGGCCGAACAACGTGAAGGCCATCGCGAACGGCAGCGCCCACGGCGCCGGCCGGCGGTCGGTGACCAGGCCGATGAACGGCTGCAACAGCGAGGCGGTGACCTGAAAGACCAGGGTGATCAGCCCGGTCTGGAAGAACGTCAGCGAATATTGATCGCGAAACACCGGATAGAGCGCCGGCGCCAGCGATTGCATCATGTCGTTGAGCATGTGCGAGGCGCTGACGGCGACCAGGATGCCGACCGCGGCGACGGGACGCGCGACAGCGGCGATCCGCACGCGCTCGGGCGCGTCGAGAGGTTCAGCCAGACTCATGATGTCCCCGAAAACGACGAACGCCGCGCCCGATCGGCCCGGCGTCTCCTGCAAAGCCGCGCTCTAGCCCGAAACGCCCCTCGCCGCGAAGGGCGCCGGCGATCACTTTGGCGCGAGCACCATCACCATCTGCCGCCCTTCCATCAAAGGCTCGGCCTCGACCTTGGCGACTTCGGCGGTCTCGCTCTTCACCTTCTGCAACAGCCGGTAGCCGATGTCCTGATGCGCCATTTCGCGGCCGCGGAAGCGCAGCGTCACCTTGACCTTGTCGCCCTCCTCGAAGAAGCGGTAAACCGAGCGCATCTTGACCTCGTAATCGTGGTCGTCGATGCCCGGCCGCAGCTTGATCTCCTTGATCTCGACGATCTTCTGGCGCTTGCGCTGCTCGGCCGACTTCTTCTGTTCGAGGAAGCGGTACTTGCCGAAATCGAGGATTTTGCACACCGGCGGCGTGGCGTTGGGGACGATCTCGACGAGATCGAGTCCCGATTCCTCCGCCAGACGCTGCGCGTCGGCGAGGTTGACGACCCCCCGGTTCTGTCCTTCGCCATCGATGAGCTGAACTTGAACGGCGCGGATGTCTCGGTTGACGCGCGGGCCGCCTTTCTCCGGCGCCGCGGTGGACTTCATGGGACGACGAATGGCGTATCTCCTAGATAGGTTAATCGGAAAAGGCGCGAAAACACGCCCGTCTCCGCAAACGTCGTCTGCGAAGCTAGCCGGGGAATGTCGTACTTTGCCCCCGCCGTGTCAACGCGCCGCGCCCCGAGGGCGCGTTTTTTTCATCAGCCTGCCGCAAAATCGCCACAGCCGCTCACCGTTCGCCGATCCAGCGCGCCGCCCACGGCAAGGCGAGGCTGATCAGCAGGAACCGCGCGATGTGGTGCGCGCCGACGAACAGCGGGTCGAGCCCGAGCGCGAAGGCCATCATCGTCATCGCCTCCAATCCGCCCGGCGCGAAGGCGGCGAGCGCGTCGGCGTAGGACACTTTGACCGTTATGGACACCAGCGCGGAAAAACCCGCCGCCACCGCGAAGGCGGCCAGAAACGACAACGTCGCGGCGACCGCCAGGTGGCGCAGCAGCCGCCAGTCGAAACCGATGAAACGCGCCCCGACCCAGGCCCCGACCAGCGCCTGCGCCAGGATCTGCAACCCCGGCGCCAGCCGGCCCGGCGCAAAGCCCGCGACATGCGCGCCCGCCGAAATGAAAATGCCGGCGTAAAGCGCGCCATTGGCGACGCCGAGCCGGTCCAACCCCGCCCCCGCCGCCGCCGCCAGCGCCAGCAGCGCGGCGGTCGTCGCCACCGGATCGGCGGCGAATTGCGGGTTCGGCGCGCCGACGCCGAGGCGGGCCACCAGAGGCACGATCGCCATCAGCACGAAGATGCGGAACACCTGGATCACCGCCACCCGCGCCAGATCGGCCTGCGAACGCGACGCGGTGAGGAACACATAGGACAGCGCGCCCGGCACGGCGGCGTAAAACGCGGTGGTGCGGTTGAATTGCGCCCGCAGCAGCGTGAAATACGACGCCCCCGTCATCGCCGCGACGGCGAAGCCGAGCGCCACCAGCGACAGCGGATAGCGCGCCAAGGTATGCAGCGTGGCGGGGGTGAGGCCCGATCCCATGCCGACCCCGGCGAGCAGCACGGTCAGTTGCTGCACCGGCTTCGGCAGCGGCGCCGCCCCGCCGCAGGCCGCCAGCGCCGCCACGCCCAGCATCGCCCCCGACAGCCAGCCC
>JAGWRL010000312.1 GCA_028876585.1 Pseudomonadota bacterium
AAACCGCGCCACGCCGCCGGATCGGCCAGAATGGCGGCGAGCCGCTCGGCCAGCGCGTCGGCGTCGCCGGGCGGCACATGCCAGCCGGTCTCGCCGTCGGCGACGACCTCGGTCAGGCCGCCGATCGCGGAGACCAGCGCCGGGCGGCCGTAGGCCATCGCCTCGATCGCGGTGCGGCCGAGCGATTCCGGCAGTTTCGACGGCGCGACGACGATGTCGGCCCAGCGGTAGATCGGCGCGGTGTCGGCGGCGAAGGGCTCGACGGAGACGACATCGGCGAGCCCCGCCTGCGCCGCCTGCTCGGCCAGCCGCGTCTCCAGGCCGGGGTCCTCGAATGCGCCGCCGACCATGCGCACGCGCAGCCGCGTCGCGTCCAGCCGGCGCAGCGCCGCCAGCAGCACGTCCTGGCCCTTGATGCGGTTGATGCGCCCGATCAGCGCGACGCGCAGCGGGCGCGATCCGTCATAGCTCGTCGGCTCCGGCGCCGGCGGCGCCTCCAGGCCGTTGTAGATGACGTCGTAGACGCAAGCGGGGGGCGGCGCAAAACTGTCGCGGGTGGCGCGCGAGTTGAAGATCAACCGCGCGCCGCTCGCCAGCGCCAGCGCGCGCAGCACCGTGCGCACCAGGCCGGTCGGGATTTCGTGGATATGCAGCAGCGCCTTGCCGGGAAAGCGCGACGCGGCGATCTGATAATCGAGCACGACGGAGGTGTTGATATAGATGAGATCGGCCCGCGCCAATCGCCGGCGGGCGCGCAGCAGCGCGGCGGGCAATGTGAATAGGCCGGTCAGCAACAGGCGCGGCAACGCCTTGCGGCGCAGCACGAACAAAGGCTCGAACACGATGCGGTCGGCGAACGGCGTCAGCGCCGCGACGATTGGCCCCTGGCGCGGCAGCACCACTTCGATCTCGGCCTGCGGATAGGCCTCGCGCAGCGCCGCGACGCTTTCAACAAAACAGCGATCCGAGCCATAGAGCTCGTAGCCCTGATGCACGCAGGCAATACGCATCTAACAATCCAATCCGCCGCCGACGAGCCCGCCCGCGCAATCCACGTGCCAGGCCTCCCGCTTGCTCCTTCTTGGCCCAAGAAGCCGAACGCCGCCTTAAACGGATCGCTTCAGGACAGAGGGCGCCCCAAAATGAAACATGCCGAGAAAACCCTTCTCATCCTGGGAACGCGCGGGATCCCCGCCAACCACGGCGGCTTTGAGACCTTCGCGGAACACTATGCGTTGTTTCTGGCCGAGCGCGGCTGGAACGTCAGCGTCTATTGCCAGGAGGATGTCGATGCGGCGCCGCAGCCGGTGCGCACCGACGTCTGGCGCGGCGTCCAGCGCATTTTCATCCAGACCGCGCGCAAGGGCGGCTTGGGGGCGCTCGATTTCGATCTCAAATGCGTGCGCGACGCGCTGAAGCGGCCGGGCGTCTGTCTGGTGCTGGGCTATAACGGCGCGGCGTTCCTGCCGGCGCTGCGGCTCGCCGGGCGCAAAATCTTAACCAACATGGACGGAATCGAGTGGAAGCGGCCGAAATGGCCGTTGGCCGTGCGCGCCTGGTTCTTCGTCAACGAATGGATCGCCGCCTGGACCTCGCAGCGCCTGATCGCCGATCATCCCGCCATCGCCGATCATCTGGCGACGCGCCGGCCGCGCTCGGCGGCGGTGGTCATTCCCTATGGCGCCGATCCGGTGCCCGGCGCGCCGATCGGCCCGGTGCTGAAGCTCGGCCTGGAGCCGAACAAATATCTGATCTCGATCGCCCGCATCGAGCCCGACAACAATATCGCGACGATGGTGCGCGCCTTCTCCGCCAGGAAGCGCGGCATGAAGCTGGTCGTGCTCGGCAAGCTGGAGAAGGGCAATGCCTATCACGACGAGGTGCGCGCCTCGGCGAGCGACGAGGTCGTGTTTCCCGGCGCGATCTACGAGCCGGCTTTGGTGCGCGCGCTGCGCTTCCACGCCCGCGCCTATATGCACGGCCACACCGTCGGCGGCACCAACCCTTCGCTAGTCGAGGCGCTATGGGCCGGCAATGCGGTGGTGGCGCATGACAATGCCTATAACCGATGGACGGCGGGCGCGGCGGCGGTGACGTTCACCGACGAGGCGAGCTGCGCGGCGACGATCGCGCGCGTGATCGCCGATGACGCGCTGGTGGCGCGGCTCGGCGCCGAGGCGCGCGCGCGCGCGGCCGAGGCGTTCCAGTGGCGCGACGTGTTGGTGGCTTACGAGCGCGAGTGTCTGGCGATCGGCGCGCCGCGCGGCGCGCGTCCCGAGCAGATGCAGCCCGCCACGCCGCGATGGATCTGATCTCACGCCGCGCCGCGCTCATCGGCGCTGGCGCGACGCTCGCCGCTTCGCTGGCGCGCGCGGCCCCGGCGCCGCTCCGCCTGCGCCGCGGCGTCAATGCGTTTCCGTGGTTTCAGTTGACGCGGGAATATCCCGCGCCGCGCCGCGATTACGCGTCGCCGCCGTTTCAGCCGAGCCGGCCGGTTCCCTCGCCGCGCGATCTGGCGGCGCTGCGCGCGGCCGGCTTCGATTTCCTGCGCCTGCCGGTCGATCCCGGCCCGCTGCTGGCGGCGGGCGAGGCGGAAAGGAACGCGCTGATCGATCAGGTGCTGGGCGCGGTCGCGCTTTGCCTGAAGGCCGACCTCAGCGTGGTGGTCAACCTGCAAGCCAACGCCGCCACGCATTACTGGACGCCGGCGCGCATGACGGCTTCAACCGAGGCGCCGGAATTTCCCGCCTATCTCGCGTTGGTTGAGGCGATCGCGGCGCGGCTGCCGGCGCGCGCGGCGCTGGAGCCGATCAACGAACCGATCGGCGGCTGCGCCTCCGCGCAAACCCGCGCGGTGCGCGAGGCGCTGCTGGCGCGGGCGCGCAAGGCCGCGCCGGATCTGACGCTGATCGCCTCGGGCGGCTGCGGCGGCCTGATACAGGGGCTGGCCGATTTCGATCCCGCCTCGGTCGCCCGCTTCGCGCCGCTGCTCTACACTTTCCACTTCTACGAGCCTTATCTGTTCACCCATCAGGGCGCGCCGTGGATGGGCGAGCGGCTCTATCACACGCTGACCGGCGTGCCCTGGCCGGGCGCGGCCGGCTCCTACGAACAAACGATGCGCGAGACGCGGGCGCGCATCGACGCCTTGCCCGAAGCGCAGCGGGCGGGCGTGCTGGCGGAAACCGAGAAGGTGATGCAAGTCTATTTCGACGCCAACCCGGCGCGCCCGTTCATCGACGGCTACCTCGGCGCCGCCGCGCAATGGGCGAAGCGAAACGGCGTGCCGACCCATCAGGTGCTGCTGGGCGAATTCGGCGCGTTGCGCAAAGATGCGCGCTACGCCGGCGCGCGCGCGCCCGACCGCGCCCGCTATGTCAAGGATGTGCGCGAGAGCGCGGAGAGTTTTGGCTTTCCCTGGGCGTTCTGGTGTCTGTTCGACGGCATGGGCCTGATGGACGAGCGCGAGCGCACGCTCGATCCCGCCATCCTCGGCGCGCTGGGGTTGAGCGCGCGCTGAGCCGTCGCGGCGGCGCGCAGATGCGGAAACGCGCAGACGAATATCAGCACGAGCTTGTCGAGAAAGTTGGTCTTGACCGAAATGCTCTCGGAGGCGTTGAGCAGCACCGCCATCGCCAGCGCCGGCCCGATCACGCCCAGGCCGCGACCTTTCAACAACTCGCGGAAGAACCAGACGAGGCTGCCGAACACCAGCGCCATCACGAAGCCGCCCTGATAGAGCGTCATGCGCACGAACGGGTTCTCGACGCCCTGCTCCAATCCGAAATGCCGGCGCAGGCTCTCCACCTGCTCGACGTCGGGGCCGACGATCAATTCAAGAATCGTGAACGGGCGCAGCATCTCGAACATGATGACGCGCGTCGCGGCGCTGCCGTTGTCGTCGGCGAAGCGCATCAGCAACGTGTCGGCGATGCCTGAATCGAGCGCGACCATCACGCCCAGCGCCAGCAATGGAATCGCGGCGCACGCCGCCGCCGCCGCGAGGAGCGAAACCCGGCCGCGCCGCAGCGTGGCGAAGCCGTGGCGCAGCGCATAAAGCGGCGCCAGCGCCAGCGTGACGACGATGGCGGTGCGGCCGCCGAACACCGCCAGCGCGGCGAATTGCAGTAGAATCAACCCGGCGCGCAGCCAGAACTTCAGGTCTTTCGCGCCGCCGAGCAGCGACAATACATAGACCGCGGTCAGCGCGGCGTTGATCAGCGGGTGGCCCTGCAAGGCGGTCGAGCGGGTGTCTTCGAGATGAGCGACGCCGTCGAGGCGATAGGGAAACACCAGCGTGTGGCTCGCGAATTCGCCGAGCGCCATCAGCGCGTTGATCGTCATCACGACATGCAGCGCGCGCGACAGCGGGGCGAGATCGGCCGCGTCGAAATCGTCGAGCAAGAGCGCGAACGCCGCCGGGCCGCCGAACGTGTCAACCAGACCGGCCATGCCGGGGCCGGAGCGCAGCAGCGTGATCGCGACCAGCAGCGTCGTCAGCGTCAGCAACCAGGCGGCGGCCGGGCGGGTGGCGAACTTGCGCTCGACATAGGCGATCGGCAGGCCGGTTTGCAGCGCGCGCCAGAGCAGCGCGGCGAAGATGAAATAGGTGAAGGGATGGATCTTGGTCAGCGGGTTGCCGGTCAACCCGTCATAGTTGTAGCCGAGATGCCACAATAGGCCGCCCGACACCGCCAGCAGCACGACGGCGGCGACGAGCGTCGCTCTCTTCAGGCGTCGCGTCGGCGCCGGCGTCACGCGGGTTCGCCGCGATCAACCAACGCGACGCCGTCGAAATCGGCCCCCGCCGCGGCGGCGGCGTCGATCTCGCCCGCGATCTCGGCCTGTTGCTGACCGATCGCGGCCACCAGCAGCACGAAATCGGCTTGCGCGGCGAGCGGCGCGAGGCGATGGTTGTCGCTCATCGCGCCGCCGTCGATCACCACGAGATCGTAGCAGCGCCGCACCCGCCGCAGCCGGAACGCGTCGGTTCCCGCGCGCGCCGACCAATCGACCGGGTCCTGGCCGCCATTGGCGAGCCGCACGAAGCGCTCGCCGGGTTCGCGATAGGCGAGGTCGGCGATCGATTGTTCGCCGCGCAGCAATTCGGTCAGGCCGGCGCGGTCGGAGCCGGCGTCGTCGCGCAGGTCGCCGTCGATCAGCAGGATTTCGCGCTTTCCCGCGCCCGCCAGCGCGGCGATTCGCTCGGCCAGGCGCGCGCGCTCGGCCGCCGCCGCCGGCGCCGAGGTCAGATAGAGACAGCGCCCGATCACGGGGCCGCCGCCGGCCTCGCCGTCGCTCAAGGCGCGCAACAGCTTGCGCGCCACGACGTCGGCGCTGGAGCGGGCCGGCTTGACCCCGGCCGCGAGGTCGCGCCCGGCGATGATCCCGAGCACCGGCGCGCCGGCGAGATCGCGCGCCTGGCGCGGCGTCAGCAGGGTCGGGCGGATATATTCATGCGCGAGGCTGGCGCTGGCGCCCAGACTCATGCCTAAGAAGCCGGCGCCGAGCAGCAGCAACAGCGTCGGCGGCCAGCTTTTCTGCAACGGCGGCAGCGCGCGGGTGATGACGCGGGCGTTGGTGGTGTCGACGTTGGAGGCCTCCATCGTCTCCTTGGCGCGCAGCAGGAACGCCTGATAGATCGAGCGCGCCGCGTCCGCCTGGCGCTGCAATTCGCGCAGATGCACGTCGGCTTTGTCGTCGTCGAGCGATTTCACTTTCATGCCGGCGAGTTTCTTCGACAACGCCGTCTCGTCGTCTTTCGCGCGCGCGTAATCGGCTTCCGCCGCCTGCCGCAGCCGCTGCGTTTCCTTGGCGATCAGGCCGCGCACTTCACGCAGCGATTGTTCGAGCGAGGCGATCTCGGGATGCAGCGGCCCGAGCTGCTTGCTGGCGCTCGCCACCTTCTCGACGATGGCGCTCTCGCGGTCGCGCAGCCGCACCATCGCGCCCGACGCCATCGCCTCCGGCGTGCCCTGGGCGCCGGGATCGCGGCGCAACTGGTCGAGCTGCGCCTTCAGCGAGGCGGCGCGGTTCTGCGCGGCGGAGAGCAGGGCGGTGGTCTGGTTGATCTCCTGATCGCTGACGAGCTGGCCGGAGGAGACGACGAAACCGTTGGCGGCGCGATAGTCGGCGACCGCGTTTTCCGCGTCCTTCAGGTTCGCGTGCAATTCGCCGAGCCGGCCCGCCAGCGCCTTGGAGGCGTCGCGGCCGGCGTCGGAGCGCGCATCCGCCTGATCGGCGAGATAGGCGTCGGCGATGGCGTTGGCGATTTCGGACGCCTTGGCCGGGGTCTTGGCGCTGACCGAGAGATCGAGCACCAGCACCTTGTCGGCGCGCTTGACCGTCATGTGCCTGCGCAGCGTTTGCAGCGTGCGCGCCTTCAGCCGCTCGCTTTCCGCCGCCGCGTCGGGCGCCTTGCCGAGCGCGGAGAACACGCGCGAGATCGCGCCCAACAGGCCGCTGCCGTTGAACTCGGAATCGTTTTCCAGATGCGTCGCCGCGATCGCGCGCAGCAGCACGCCGCTCGATTGCAGCACGCTGCCCTGGCTCTCGACCTGGGTCAGGCCGCCGTCGGCGGCGATCGCGCTCGGGTTGACGTCGTTGCCCACCACCTGCTTGTCGCGCGGGTCGACGAGGATTTGCGCGACCGCCGTATATTGCGGCGTGGCGAGCAGGCTGTAGCCGAGCGTCGTGAGCAGCGCGAGGCCGGTCGCGGCGGCGATCCACTTGCGCCGCCGCCACAGGATGCGCCCGATCAACGCGGTCTCCACCTCGCCATCCGCGCGCAAGCTCGGCTCGGACCGCGCCGGCGGCGCCAGCGTCACTATCTCTGGCGTGGCGATTTCTGCCCGCATTCACCCGTCTCGTTCGCTTGGTCGCCTCAGAGGGAAGCCGATGCGCGCGCCGCGCCTTAGCGTCTTGGCAGCATCCCATTAACAACGCATTTACGTTAACAAACGGCGCCCCTCGGCTTTGGCTGAATTCTTGCCGGAGCCGCGCTAGATTGGCGCGTCCGAGAGCCCGGTGATGATGAAAATCGATTTACGCGTGGATCGCGGTTCGCTTCGGCGCTGGCACCAGGAACTGGCGCAACGGCTCACGAATCGCGGGGGATGCGAGGTCGGCTTTCGGCTGGAGGAGGGCGCGGGGGCCGCCAAAGCGGCGGGCGCGCTGTTTCAAATTGAGACGCTTTTGTTCGGGCTGCGCCGCGACGGCGTCTCGCAACGGCTCAAGCCGCAGCCCGACGCGGCGGCGCCGTCGCCGCGCGACGCCTATCTCGTGATTGATCTGGCGGACGCCCCGGCGCGCACCGCCGAGCGCGTCTGGCGCGTGGAATGCGACGGGGCCGGGCTGGAAGCCGGATTGCTCGCCGCGCTCGTGGCGGGACGCTCGCCGACCGTGCGCGTGCTCGGGCCGGCCGGCCCAATCGCCGTCGCCCGGCCGGGGACCGACGCGCCGGGTCTCGTCAAGACGGCGTTCGAGGACATGCTCGCCCGCGTGGCGACGCTGATCGAGGCGGCGCTGGACGGCGCGGCGGCGACCCCCCCGCCGGCGATCCCCGGCGAGCCGGCGCAAGCCTTCGACGCCGCGGCGCTGGCGCCGCGCAAGTGGCTCGCGCGCGCCGCGCGCACGGTCAAATCACGGGCGATGCGCGCCGCCTACACGACGCTCTGCCATGCGCCGCACTGGCGGACCGGCTGGCGACGAAGCGTGAGCGGACTGGCCGCCGATGGGCGGCTCGGCGCCGGTTGGACCGATCTGCCCGACGACGGCAAGCGCTTTTACGCCGATCCGTTTCCCGTCGTCTGGCGCGGCCGGACGTTCCTGTTCGTCGAGGACTTCGCGCACGAACTCGGCAAGGGCGTGATCTCGGCGGTCGAATTCGGGCCGCAGGGGCCGCTCGGCGCGCCGCAGCCGGTGCTGGAGCGTCCCGGCCATCTCTCCTATCCCAATGTGTTCGAGCGCGACGGCGAGATGTGGATGATCCCCGAGAGCGGCGCGGCGGGGACGATCGACCTCTTTCGCGCGCTCGATTTTCCCCATTCCTGGGCGTTGGAGCGGACGCTGGTCGCCGACGTCGTCGCCAGCGACGCGACGCTGCACGAGCAGGACGGCCGCTGGTGGATGTTCGCCACCGTGCACGACGGCGGCGGCGCCTTTTCCGACGCTTTGTGGCTGTGGTCGGCGCCCGATTTCCGCGGCCCCTGGACGCCGCACCGCGCTAATCCGGTGCTGATCGACATCGCCACCTCGAGGCCCGCCGGGCGCATGTTCGCGCGCGACGGCGCGCTGTACCGCCCGGTGCAGGATTGCCGCGCCGGTTATGGCGCGGCCCTCGCCCTTGCCCGCGTCGACCGGCTCGACGAAGGCGGTTTCGCGCAGAGCGTCGAGGCGATCGTGCGCCCCTGCGCCCACTGGCCCGGCCGCCGCCTGCATACGTTCAACGCCGCCGGCGGCTATGAATTCGTCGACGGCTCGGCGCTGGCGCCGCGCTGGGCGGCCCTGCGCCGTCCGCTCGAATTGGCGCGCCGGCGCGAGACCCGCCTCGCGCCGGCCTGACGCTCAGGCGCTTTCGGGCGCGGGCTTGGCGCCGTCGAGATGACGCAGCGCCCGCCCGACCGGGTTCAGGAAGCTGTCGGCGAGGCTGCGATAGTCCGCGCTTTCCGGCCCGACGCCGAACACGATGTCCTCGCGCCGCGCGGCGGGGATATAGAGCGTGCCGAACAGCCAGTCGTACAGCGCCAGCGAGAAGCCGAGGTTCTTGTCCCAATGGGCGGGATTGTCGGAATGGTGGATCTGGTGATGCGCCGGGCTCTGCAACAGCCTGCCCGCCAGGCCGCGAAAGGCGATCCACATATGGCTGTGGCGCAGATGGCCCCAGGTCAGCAGGAAGGCGATCAGCGCCAGATTGCCGTTGAGCAGCGTGAACGGCTGCGCGCCCGGCCCGAACAGATAGGTCAAGAGCCCCAGCGAGGCGCCGTTGGCGAGCGCGATCAGGTTGATGAAGGCCAGAATCTCGACCGGATGCTGGCGCAACTCGGTGAAGATCGTCATCGTCTGCGCCGAATGGTGCACCTTGTGGAATTCCCACAGGAAGGCGAAGCGGTGAAACAGGTAATGGCCGAACCAATAGGCGAGTTCGTAGGACAACAGCCCGACCAGCGTCGTCAGCGCCATCGTCAGCGGCGCCGGCCATAACAGCGGCGTCGCCGGCCCGAACAGCCGCGTCAGCCCGGCCAGAGTCAGTTCGCGCACGCCGCCGATCGACAGCGCGCCATAGACCACCGACAGCAACAGCCCGTTGACCACCCACA
>JAGWRL010000313.1 GCA_028876585.1 Pseudomonadota bacterium
CGTGCTGGCGGCGTTGCCGAAGAGCTATGAAGACGTGCCCGACGTCGATTTCGGCGGCGAAGCGATGAAATCGCCGGTCACCGGCGGCGCCGCCAAGGCGACCTATTTCTCGATGCTGTACGGCCTCGTGGTGCCGCGCATGCACGTGCCGGCGATCGCCCACGCCTATGGCCGCCGGCTCAAGGGCGTGGTCGCCTTCGTGGTCGACGGGCGCGGCCGGCTGACCCAGCGCTTCGTGGTCGAGAGCAGCGGCTCGCTGGAGCTCGACGAAGCGGCGATGCGCGCCGTCGCCGAAGCCTCCCATTCCTTCCCGCCGCCGCCGCACAAGGCGCCGATCGGCATGCGGTTCACTTATACGGTGAATTGACGGCTCTACCCCTTCCGCCCCGCCAACTTCGCGATCTCCCGCATTGTCTTCAAGGCGCCGTCGAGCCGGTCCGCCAGCGCGTCGAACTCGCCGCTCACCACGATGCGCATGTCAGGGCGCACGCGCGCGTCTTCGTTCGCCGTCACCCATTTCACCAGCGCGGCGGGGTTGGCGAAGGAATTGTCGCGGAAGGCGATCGTCATGCCCTTGGCGCCGGCGTCGAGCTTCTCGACATGGCTGCGGCGGCACAAAGCCTTGATGCGCACCAGCTTCAGCAACAGTTCGACTTCCGGCGGCGGCGAGCCAAAGCGGTCGACGATCTCGGCCCCCATCGCCTCGATCTCGGCCTCTTCCGACAGGGCCGACAGGCGGCGGTAGAGCGACAGCCGCGCCGTCAGATCGGCGATGTAGCTTTCGGGGATCGTCACCGGCGAGCCGAGCGCGATGGTTGGCGACCAGACATCCTCGACCGGCTCGGAATCGCCTGATTTCAGCCGCTCGACCGCGTCCTTCACCATCTGCTGATAAAGCTCGTAGCCGACCTCCTTGATGTGGCCGGACTGCTCCTCGCCGAGCAGATTGCCGGCGCCGCGCAGGTCGAGATCGTGGCTCGCCAGTTGGAAGCCGGCGCCGAGCGTGTCGAGCGATTGTAGCGCGGCGAGCCGCTTTTCCGCCTGCGGCGTCATCTGTTTGTTGGCCGGCGTGGTGAAGAGGGCGTAGGCGCGCGTCTTGGAGCGCCCGACCCGGCCGCGCAACTGATAAAGCTGGCCCAGACCAAACATGTCGGCGCGATGCACGATCAGCGTATTGGCGCGCGGAATGTCGAGGCCGGATTCGACGATCGAGGTTGACAGCAGGATGTCGAATTTGCCGTCGTAGAAGGCGCCGATCTTGTCCTCCAGCTCGGTCATCGCCAGTTGGCCGTGCGCGACGACGAATTTGCACTCGGGCGCGTTCTGGCGCAGGAACGCCGCGCATTCGTCGAGATCCTCGATGCGCGGGCAGACATAGAACGATTGCCCGCCGCGATAGCGCTCGCGCAGCAGCGCCTCGCGCACGATCAAGGCGTCGAACGGCGAGACGAAAGTGCGCACCGCCAGCCGGTCCACCGGCGGCGTGGCGATGATTGAGAGATCGCGCACGCCGGACATGGCGAGTTGCAGCGTGCGCGGGATCGGCGTCGCCGACAGCGTCAGCACATGCACTTCGGCGCGCAAATCCTTCAGCCGCTCCTTGTGGCCGACGCCGAAATGCTGCTCCTCGTCGATCACGACGAGACCGAGATCCTTGAAGGCGACCGTCTTGCCGAGCACGGCGTGGGTGCCGATGACGATGTCGACGGAACCTTCAACCAAACCCTTCTTCACCTCGCGCTGTTCGCCGGCGGCGACCATGCGCGACAACTGGCCGATCTTGATCGGCAGGCCGGCGAAGCGCTGGGTGAAATTCTTATAGTGCTGGCGCGCCAGCAGCGTCGTGGGCACCACGACGGCGGTCTGCTTGCCGTTGATCGCGGCGGCGAAGGCGGCGCGCAGCGCGACCTCGGTCTTGCCGAAGCCGACGTCGCCGCAGATGAGCCGGTCCATCGGCCGCCCCGCGCCGAGATCGTCGATCGTCGCTTCGATGGCGCGTGATTGATCCTCGGTCTCGTCATAGGGGAAGCGGGCGCAGAATTCGTCGTACAAGCCCTCCGGCGGCGTCAGTCGGATGGCGGCGCGGGTCAGGCGTTGCGCGGCGATGCGCACCAGTTCGCCCGCCATGTCGCGCACGCGCTTCTTCAGCCGCGCCTTGCGGGTCTGCCAGCCGGTCGAGCCGAGCCGGTCGAGTTCGCCGGTCTCCGAGCCGTAGCGGCTCAGCAGTTCGAGATTTTCAACCGGCAAGAACAGCCGGTCGCCGCCGGCGTAATGGATCTCCAGACAATCATGCGGCGCGCCCGCCGCCTCGATCGTCTTGAGGCCGACGAAGCGGCCGACGCCGTGGTCGATATGCACCACCAGATCGCCGGCCGCGAGCGCGCTCGCCTCCGCCAGCACGTTTTCGGCGCGGCGCTTGCGCTTGTTTTGGCGCACCAGCCGGTCGCCCAAAATATCCTGCTCGCCGATCACGGCGAGATCGGCGGCCTCGAACCCATGCTCCAGCGCGACCACCGCCAGCGGCAGCGCGCCGGGCCGCGCGCCACGCACCTGCGCGTAGGAGGAGACCAGCTCCAGCGATTTCAGCCCATGCTCGGCCAGCACATGGCTCAACCGTTCGCGTGAGCCGTCGCTCCAACCGGCGACGACCACCGTCTTGCCGGCCTCGCGAAGCCCGCGCACATGCGCGACCGCCGCCTCGAACACGTTGATGTTCTCATTCGCCCGCTCGGGGGCGAAATCGCGGCCGACCTTGCCGCCGCAATCGATCACGTCGCGGGCGTCGGGGGCGGCCTCGAACGGCGCCAACCGCGCCACCGGGCGCGCCTTGAGCGCGGCGGCGAATTCGGTTGGCGCGAGATAAAGCCGGTCCGGCTTCAGCGGTTGATAATCGTTGGCGACCGGGTCTTGCTCGCGCGCGTGTTTGCGGGCGGAATAATAATCCTCGATCTGGGCGAAGCGGTTGTTGGCGACATCCTCGGCGCGGGCGTCGAGCACCAGCGGCGCGTCGCCGCAATAGTCAAACAAGGTGTCGAGCTTGTCGTAGAACAGCGGCAGCCAATGTTCGAGGCCGATGGCGCGGCGGCCTTCGCTGATCGCCTCGTAGATCGAATCGCCCCGGCGCGGCGCGCCGAATTCGGCGGCGTAGCCCTGACGGAAGCGGCGGATCGTCTCCGTGGTCAGTTGCGCCTCGCTCATCGGCGTCAGATCGAGCGAGCGCAACAGCCCGGCGCTGCGCTGCGTTTCGGGATCGAAGGGCCTGATCGATTCCAGCGTGTCACCGAAGAAATCGAGCCGCAGCGGCGAGGGCAGGGCGGGGGCGTAGAGATCGAGGATGCCGCCGCGCTGCGCGTAATCGCCGACGTCGCGCACCAGGCTGGCGCGGGAAAAACCGTTCGACTCCAACCAGCCGACCAGCGTCTCCATGTTGAGCACGTTGCCCGGCGCGACCGACAGCGCCGCCCTGGCGAGATAGGCGCGCGGTGGCACGCGCTGGCTCAGCGCGTTTGCCGTCGTCACCAGGATGCGCGGCCGCTCGCGCGCGCCGCGCGTCAGCGCGAGCCGCGCCAGCGCGGTCATGCGCGCCGAGGCGATGGCGGCGTTGGGCGA
>JAGWRL010000314.1 GCA_028876585.1 Pseudomonadota bacterium
GGCAAGGCGCGCCGCGCCCGCCAGCCGGCGACGGGCGCAGCCTGTCGCCGCTCTCTCTAAACAGTGAAACGGCGACGGGCGGAGCCCGTCGCCGCCTGCCCCTCAGAGTTGAAGGCAAGCCATGCCGAGCGCGCCGCCGGGCGATTTTCTCCGCCTTGAGCAGATTTCCAAACGCTACGGCGGCGTGCGCGCGCTCGAAGGCGTCGATTTCGCCTGCCGGCGCGGCTCGATCCATGCGGTGCTGGGCGAGAACGGCGCCGGCAAGTCGACGCTGATCAAGATCATCTCCGGCGTGGTGCGCCCCGACGCCGGCGCGCTGTCGCTGGAGGGCGTTCCGCGCGAATTTGCTACGCCCGCCGCCGCCACCGCCGCCGGAATCGTCTGCATCTTTCAGGAATTGTCGCTGATGCCGGATCTCTCGGTGTCGGACAATATCTCGATCTCCGCCCCGCCGCGCCGGCTTGGCCTGATCGACACGCGGGCGCAGCGCCGCCGCGCCGAGGCGCTGCTGGCCGAGATCGGCTGCGAGGACGTCAACCCGCTGGCGCGCGTGCGCGATCTGCCGTTGTCGCGCCGCCAGATGGTCGAGATCGCCAAGGCGCTCGGCCACAAGCCGCGCCTGCTGATCCTCGATGAGGCGACCTCGGCGCTGACCAGCGCCGACGTCGAGAAGGTCTACAAGCTGCTCGCCCGGCTGAAGGCCGACGGCGTGTCGATCCTCTACATCTCGCATCGCATGCACGAAGTCGAGGCGCTCGCCGACCGCGCCTCAGTGTTCCGCAACGGCCGCCATATCGAGAGTTTCGACATGGGCGCGCGCACGACGCCTGAGATCGTGCAACTGATGATCGGGCGCGACATCGCCGCGCAATATCCGGTGAAACCGCCGCCGCGCCCGAGCGAGCCGGCGCTCGGCGTGCGCAATCTGAGCTGGGAGAATAGCCTCGCCGATATTTCACTCACCGTCGGCGCCGGCGAGATCGTCGGCCTCGGCGGCCTCGACGGCCAGGGGCAGAAGATGCTGCTGCTGGCGCTGTTCGGCGTGCTGAAGGGCGTCGCCGGCAAAATCGAGGTCAACGGCCGCCCGGTGCGGATGAATTCGCCCGCCGACGCCAAATCCAGCGCCATCCGCATCGCGCTGGTGCCGGAGGACCGCAAGACCGAGGGGCTGATGTTGGCGATGTCGATCGCCGACAACCTGACCATCGCCTCGCTCAGCGATTTCGCCCGCGGCCCGTTCATCGACCGCGCCAAGGAGTGCGACGCGATCGCGAGCGGGATTGAGCGGCTGCGCGTAAAAATCGGCGCGGCGCAGGACGCGGTCTCGACGCTGTCGGGCGGCAATCAGCAGAAGGTGGTGATCGCCAAATGGTTGATGACCAACCCGCGCGTGATCCTGCTCAACGATCCCACGCGCGGCATCGACGTCGGCACCAAACAGGAACTTTACCGCCTGATGCGCGAACTCGCCGATCAGGGCGCGGCGATCCTGTTCTACTCCACCGATTACGACGAACTGATCGGCTGCTGCGACCGCGTCGCCATCATGTACGACGGCCGCATCGTGCGCGAACTCTCCGGCGCCGACATCACCGAGACCAACATCGTCGCCAGCTCCCTCAACATCGCCGAGGCCGTTCATGTCTGACCTCGCCCTGCGCGCGCGGCAAAACGTCGCTTTCCTCACCGCCGTCGGCCTGTTCCTGGTCGTCTATCTGCTTTACCACCTGTCGCACCCGAAGGGGTTTTCCTCGGCGGTGCTGGTGCAGAACAGCGACGAGGTGTTCACCCTCGCCATGGTGGCGGTGGCGCAGACGGTGCCGGTGCTCGCCGCCGGGCTCGACCTCTCGGTCGGCGCCTTGATGACGATGGTCGGCTGTTGCGCCAGCTATCTGTTGACTGGCACGACGGCGCCGCTGGCGCTGGAAATCGCCGGCCATTCGCTGCCGCTCGGCTCGCTGCCGGCGGGCGTGCCGGGGCTCATGATCGGCATCGTGATCTGCCTCGCCATCGGCGCGCTCGGCGGGTTCGTCAACGGGCTCGTCGTCGTCTACGGCCGCATCCAGCCGATCATCGCCACGCTCGCCACCGGGGCGATCTTTATCGGCATTGCGCTGTTCCTGCGGCCGCAGCCCGGCGGCAAGATCGACGAGGACCTCAACTGGGCGCTGACCAATTCGCTCGGCGATTTCGCCTCGACCGTGCATATCTTCAACGACGGCGCCGCGCCCTGGTTCGCCCCCTTCGCCGGCGTGCCGACGCCGTTCGTGCTGCTGGCGCTGATCCTCCTCATGGTCTGGGTGCCGTTCCGCCGCACCGTGACCGGGCGCACCGTCTACGCCATCGGCTCGGCGGAGGGGGCGGCCTATATGTCGGGCCTCAACGTCAACCGCGCCCGCATCGCCGCCTTCACGCTCGGCGGCTTTTTCGCCGGCTGCGGCGGGCTGTTCCTGGCGATCCAGACCTCGTCGGGCAACGCCGACATCCCGCAGGCCGGCGCCTATACGCTGAACTCGATCGCTTCCGTCGTCATCGGCGGCACGTCGTTGCTCGGCGGCGCCGGCGGCGCGCTCGGCTCGGTGTTCGGGGCGATGATGCTGCGGGTGATCTCGTTCTTCTTCCGCATCTTCGACATCGCGCCGCTGTTGCAGCCGCTGTTCGAGGGGCTGATCCTGCTCGCCGCCGTCAGCGTCGGCTCGTTGCGCGTGTTGCGCGTCAAAAACACTCTGGAGCTGTTCCGTTGAGCGCGGGCGTGTTGAAACTGTCGCGCGACGACCGGCCGATCCTGATCGCCGCGCTGTTCATCGTCGTCATCCTGATCGCCGGCACCGGCTACACGATGTCGCGCTTCGGCTCGGCGCCGCTGCTGTCGCCCAATTATCTGATGCAGCAATTGCAGATCGGCGCCTTCCTCGGCGTCGTCGCGGCGGGGCAGATGATCGTCATCCTGATCGCGCAGATCGACCTGTCGGTGCCGTGGACGCTGACGGCGGCGGCGATGATGGCGACCTCGGTCGGCGGCGCCTGGGCGATTCCCGTCGGCCTGGCGGTCGGCGCCGGCGTCGGCGTGATCAATGGCCTCGGCGTCGCCTATCTGCGCGTGCCCTCGATGATCTTCACCCTCGGCGTCAACGCCGTGATGCGCGGCCTGATGGTGGCGCGCACCGGCGGCTTCGCGCCGCAGACCTCGGCGACCGATCTGATGCGCACGCTCGCCTCGGCGCATTGGTTCGGCGTCCCCGCCGCGCTCTATGTCTGGATCGGCGTCTCGGCGCTGGTGACGCTGACGCTGCAACGCACGCTGCTCGGGCGCTACATCTACGCCATCGGCAACAAGGAGGCGGCGGCCTATCTCGCCGGCGTCAACACCCGCGCCGTCACCGTCGTCTGTTTCGCGATCTCCGGGCTGATGGCGGGGCTGGCCGGCGTGCTGCTCGCCGGCTATTCGCAGAAAGCCTATCAGGGCATGGGCGACGCCTATCTGCTGCCGGCGATCGCGGCGGTGGTGATCGGGGGCACCAACATCCTGGGCGGGCGCGGCCGCTATCTCGGCACGCTGGTCGGCGTGATCCTGATCGTGCTGCTCAACAGCGTGCTGTCGATCATGGAGATGCCGGAGGCCGGCCGGCAGGTGATCTACGGCGGCGTCATCATCCTGATGTTGCTGGTTTACGGGCGCGGCGAGCGGGTGACGAGCTGACCGCAAGCGCGAATCGCCGCGTGGGGTTTCACGCAGCGTTAAGTCGCGCCGGTCAAGGTGTCGCCTCCCGCCGAGGCCCCGATGAGCCAAGACCCGCCGCCCGCGCTTGCGCGCCTGCCCGCCCTCGACGGTTTGCGCGGGCTGCTCGCCGTCGTCGTCGTGCTCTGGCACGCCACCGCGCCGCTCGGCCTGTCCTGGTTCACCGCGCCCGCGCAATTCGCGGTGTTCGGCTTTTTCGTCTTGTCGGGGCTGGTGCTGGCGCGCGGCTGGGACGGCAGGCCGTTGGCCTTTCTGGCGCAACGGCTGGTGCGGTTGTGGCCGACCTACGCGCTCTGCCTCGCGCTCGGCTTTCTCATCGCCGGCGCGGCGCCGGATGGGCGCGAATTCCTGTTCTTTCCGCTGCTGACGCCGGACGCCGCGCCCCATATCGACCCGCCGGTGTGGTCGCTCATCGTCGAGGCCTGGGCGATGCCGGCGATGCCGTTGATCGTCTGGCTCGGCCGCGCCTCGCTGGCGCGCGCCTGGGCCGGCGCCGCCACGGCCTGCGGCGTCGGCCATTTCGTCGGCGATCCGCAGCAGGAATATTTTCTGGCGCTCGGCTATTTCATCCTCGGCGCCCATCTCTCGCGCTATTCGCCGCGCCTGCGCTGGCTGGAGGCGCGGCCTGCGCAATGGCTCGGCAAGATCTCCTACAGCCTCTATCTCAGCCATTGGCTGGTGTTCGCGCTGGCCGCCCGCTTGGGCGGGCCGATCGGGGCGCTGTGCGCCCTGCCGCTGGCGTTTCTCGTCGGCTGGGCGCTGTGGGCGACGGTCGAGCAGCCCAGCGTCAACGCGTCACGGCGGCTGAAATCCTGGCTCGCGCGTCCGCGCCTCGCGCCGCTCGTGGCGACGCCGTGATCGCCGACATCAAGCGCTTCCTGCGCGACGCCGAATGGGCCAACTCCAAGCGGCTGCGCGGCTATTTCGGCCTGCTGGCGCTGGCCAACCTCGCCGGCCTTGCGGCGCTGGCGAGTTACGCCCCGGCCGGCGTCGATCCGCGCGGCGAGCCGCTCGGCACCGATTTCGTCAGCTTCTGGACCGCCGGCCGCATGGCGCTGTCGGGCCACGCCGCGGCGATCTATTCGCCGCAGGCGCATCTGGCCGCCGAGCGCGCCCTGTTCGGCCATCCGATCGACTGGTACGCCTTCTTCTATCCGCCGATCTTCGTGCTGTTCTGCCTGCCGCTCGGCGCGCTGCCCTATCTGGGCGCGCTGGCGGCCTGGCTGGCGCTGTCCTTCGCGGCGATGCTGACGGCGTTGCGAGCGCTGGCGCCCCGCTTCGCCCATCCGCTCGTCGTGCTCGCCTTTCCCGGCGTGCTGGCGACGGCCGGGCATGGCCAGAACGCGTTTCTGACCACAGCCCTGTTCGCCGGCGGGGCGAGCCTGCTGGAGCGCCGGCCGCTGCTAGCCGGCGCGCTGTTCGGCGCGCTCATCTTCAAGCCGCAACTGGCGGCGGCGATCCCGCTCGGCCTGCTGCTGGCGGGCCGCTACCGCGCGCTCGCCGGCATGGCCGCGAGCGGGGCGGCGCTGGCGGCGGCCTCGCTGATCGCGTTCGGCTGGGAGACGTGGGCCGCCTTCCTCGCCGAGACGCCGCTGACCCGGGCGACGCTGGAGCGCGGTCTGGTCGAATTCGCGAAAATGCCGAGCGTCTACGCCGGCCTGCGTGAACTCGGCGCCGGCTCCCCGCTCGCCTACGCCGCGCAGGGGCTGGCGGCGCTCGCCGCCTTCGCCGGTCTGGCCTGGACACTGCGGCGCGAGCGTGACGCGCGCCGGCAATGCGCCGCGATCGTGGCCGCGACCTGCTTGTCGACGCCGTTCCTGCTCGATTACGATCTCACGCTGCTGATCGTGCCGATCGCCGTCATCGCCGAGGCGGGGCTCACGCGCGGCTTCCGCCCCTACGAGATCAGCGCCGCCGTCGCCGCCTTTCTCGCGCCCGGCTTCGTGCGCCCGCTGGCGCATTACGCGCATCTGCCGGTCGGCCCGCTCGTCGTCGCCGCGCTCTTTTTTGTGCTGCTGCGCCGCGCGCCCGCGCCCGCCGCCGCCATTTGCCGCCGCGACCCCGTTGCGGCATAAGCGCGCCGCAAATCCGCGCCCGAGGCCTTGAGATGGCGTTGTTCGCCGACGCTGACCTGCCGTCTGGCGCTGAAGAGCGCGAACTCGTCGCGCTCGACGGCGTGCGGCTGCGCGCGGCGCGCTGGACGCCGTCGCACGCGCGCGGAACCGTCGTATTGCTCGGCGGCCGCACCGAATTCATCGAGAAATACGCCGAGACCATCGCCGACCTGCTGGCGCGCGGCCTCGCCGTCGCGACGCTGGACTGGCGCGGCCAGGGCGGCTCGGAGCGCCAGCTCGCCGACCCCTACAAGGGCCATATCGACGATTTCGCGCTGTACGAGCGCGATTTCGTCGCCTTCGTCCGCGAGGTGCTGCCCGATTGCCCGCGTCCGTGGATCGGCCTGTGTCATTCCATGGGCGGGGCGATCATGCTGCGCATCGCCCATGCCGGGCGCTGTCCGTTCGACCGGCTGGCGCTGAGCGCGCCGATGATCGCGCTTTACGGCCAAGCCGAGCCGCGCTGGGCGCGCCGGCTGGTGGAGGCGCTCGACGCGCTGGGCCTGGGCGGCCTCTACGCCCCCGGCGGCGGCGGCCGGCCCTATGGCCTCAGCCCGTTCGAGGGCAATGTCTTGACCTCCGACCCCGTGCGCTACGCCCGCTTCGGCGACGTCCTGCGCGCGCATCCCGCGCTCGGCCTCGGCGGCCCCACCATCGGCTGGGTCCACGCCGCCTTGCGGCTGATGCGCGAATTCGCCGAGCCGGATTATCCGCGCGCCATCGCCATGCCGATTCTGGTGATCGCCTGCGGCGCCGACCGCGTCGTCGACACCCGCAGCGTCGAGCGTTTCGCCTCGCGGCTGCGCGCCGGCAGCCTGATCGTGATCGACGGGGCGCGGCACGAGGCGATGTTCGAGCGCGACCCGCTGCGCGAGCTTTTCTTTAAGGCTTTCGACGCTTTCGCGCTCGGCGCGACCGCGCCCGCGCCGGCGTTTACCTCGCCTTACCCTGGCTGACGTAGGGTTCCCCCGCCAGATCAAGAGGTTCCCATGTCCACCGCGGCGACGCCGTCCCGCCCGACGCTGTCGGTCATCGTCCCCACTTACCGCGAGGCCGCCAACGTGCCGCGGCTGTTCGAGCGGCTCGCCGTCACGCTGGAGGGGCTGCCGTGGGAGATGATCGTGGTCGACGACGATTCCTCAGACGGCACCTATGACGTCGCCTTCGCCATCGCCCGCCGCGACCCGCGCATGCGCTGCCTGCGCCGCGTCAATCGCGGCGGCCTCGCCGGCGCGGTGATCGAGGGCTGGCTCGCCTCCAGCGCCGATTACGTCGCCGTGATCGACGGCGATCTGCAACATGACGAGACGATCCTGCCGCTGATGTACGCCGCGCTGGAGCGCGGCGAGGGCAATCTCGCCATCGGCACCCGCGTGCCCGATCCGAGCCAGCCCGGCGGCCTGTCGCCGATGCGCCAGCGCCTCAGCGATCTCGGCAAATGGTTCTTCGGCCTGGTCGCCGGCGTCGACGTCTCCGATCCGATGAGCGGCTTCTTCATGACCCGGCGCGAGATCGTGTCGCGGCTGGCGTCGAAATTCTCGCCCGACGGGTTCAAGATCCTGGTCGATCTGGTGTTGACCTCGCGCCACGAACTGAAGGTGGTCGAAGTCCCCTACGTGTTCCGCCCCCGCACGGCGGGCGAGTCGAAGCTGTCGCCGCTGGTCGGGCTCGATTTCCTCGGCCTGGTCGCCCATCACGCCAGCGGCGGCATGTTGCCGACCCGGTTCGCGTTGTTCGCGATGATCGGCGGCGTCGGCATCCTCGTGCATCTGGCGGTGCTGACGCTGCTGATCGACGGCGGCGTGGCGCATGATTTCACCAAGGCGCAGATCGTGGCGACGGTGGCGGCGATGGCGAGCAATTTCGCGCTCAACAACGAGATCACCTACCGCAACCGCCGCTACAGCGGCATCGGCATCCTCGGCGGCTTCACGATCTTCGCCGCTTTATGCGGCGTCGGCGCCGTCGCCAACATCAACGTCGCCGAAGTGCTCTATCAATCGCACCGCAGCTGGGGCCTTGCGGGCTTCGCCGGCGGGCTGATCGGCGTGGTGTGGAACTACGCCGCCAGCAACACGTTTGTGTGGCGGACGAGAAGGAAGAGTTAGGGCGGTCAGGATTTGGGGCTTGGTTTGGGCTTGGGGGGACCGAAGGCGACCCCTTGCGGTCGCTCGAAGCGAGCGGGGAGACATCGCCTCTTGAAACTCGACGCGCTGCGGGCGGTTGCGAGAGACTTTATCGAGAATGAGTTTCGAGAAACGCTTTCGCGCGTGTGAAGGCGGATGGCCTAAGCCGACGCCACTCTCTAAAAGAACGTTCCTTTTTTGAGGGGGCGGTACATATCGCTCTAAACGGCGGTTCTGCTCATGGTCGTATATCCGAATTTTCGCCGAGAACCCCGAGACCAACTTCGTTCAAATCAGAGCTAGACAGGCGACAAAGCGGGTCTCCCTTAATTTTAGTTTTGTCTATACTGAAGCAATACGCGCAGGGGGCGATTTTTTGGGGGATTTCCGACGACTTTACGTAAACGTTCTGGGAAGAAAATTCGTTTGGAGCGGCAGAGAGCGGTACTACTGAAATTCTGGGATCGCGTCGCGATTCGATGTTTGCCAGTATAATGCAGGGCTGGTATATGACGCCTCCCCCAGCCGAAAGCACCTCGACCATATAAATTTCGCCTCGCTTAAATCCCATATTGCTTTCGCCTTCTCTCGGAACTCGGCCGTTTTTAAGATGCACGGCTGGTGTGTATTACTTTTAGGAGCAATTTAGAGAGAGCCCTTTTGGATGCCTCGGAATCCTTCGTTTTTGAGAATATGTCACAGGGAGCATCAGCTTTGTCCCTAAAGACGTTATGGCGCCATCAAGAATTTGCTCATAAAGCAAAACCGATGAGCTGTATTAATTCAACGGTCGACAATACCGAAGGGTTGAGCCCGTCTTCGAATTGACCTCGGCCCTTTCGCGCAGCCAATACTGCCGATCCAGCCGCCTCCAGTATAGATCGTATTCGATCATGATAAATGCTCGTTGACATTTCGGGTTCAACCCGGACTCTGTCATCTACTACTAGGAGTTTCAAACCGCGCCCGTCGAGCAAAAATGCGGAATATTCTCCGTTTTTGACGTCAACAGCCTCGAAATAGCGCTCCGCGTCCGCAATATTCTTGAATAACGATACGTCTCCTACACGATTTGGGTTGTAGGATTCATTGACGACCACCACCTCTCGAATATCGGTGCTCACCAACAATACTCCATGCGCTTTGATTGGAAGAAGATCTTTTTACCGTTAATGGTTGAGATTACCCTGAACGGTAAGTCCATCTCTCAAAATTCAGTCGTTTTCCAAGGACGCCACGATTTCGCGTCTCTTTCAAAAGTAGTTTCGAAAGAGTTTTTTAGATACCTCGGAATCCTTCCTCTTCGACAGAGCGGACAGCCCTACGATCCACTCCCCCCCATCCCCCCACCCTAGACATCCGCCGCCGCTACGCCCACATGCGCCCCGCCATGCTGCAAGACGCGCTCGACTCGCTCAACGACGTTTTCTCACCCCCCTTTCGCGGCGTGATGGTGAAATCCGTCGCGCTGACGCTCGGCGTGCTGGCGCTCGCCGGCTTCGGGCTCGACCGGGCGGCGCTGCATTTCGTCACCACTTCGCACGGCTGGCTCGCCGCCGCGATCTCGGTGCTGATCGGCCTGGGCGTGCTGGCGGGGCTGGTGTTGCTGGCGGCGCCGACCACCTCGCTGGTGGCGAGCTTTTTCCTCGACGACATCGCCGCCATTGTCGAGCGCGAGATCGACCCCGCCGGGCCGCCCGGCCGGCCGGCGCCGCTGCTCGACTCCACGCTGGCGGCGTTGCGTTTCGCCGCGCTGACGCTGGCGGTGATGCTGGCGGCGCTGGCGCTGCTGTTCGTCCCCGGCGTCGGCTTCGCCGCCTGGTTCGCCGCCAACGCCTATCTGCTCGGGCGCGAATATTTTGAGCTGGCGGCGATGCGGTTCCGCCCGGCGGCGGACGCGCGCGCGATGCGGCGTTATTTCGCGCTGCCGGTGTTCCTCAACGGGCTGATCGTGGCCGCCTTCGTCTCCGTGCCGATCCTCAATCTGGCGACGCCTTTGTTCGCCACCGCCTTGATGGCGCGGCTGCACAAGCGGCTGGAGCGTCAGGCGTTCGCCGCCGTTTGACCCGCCAGCCGCTCGCCCATCATGTGATGCAGCAGGTTGATCCCCTTCAACGGCCGCGCCATCACCTTGAACTCGACGATGCGGCCGCTGGCGTCCCACGTGATGATGTCGACGCCGTTGATCTCGATCCCCTCGATCGTGGTGGTGAATTCGAGCACGGCGGAATTTTCGCCGCGCCATTCCCCGACATAGGCGAAATCGGGGCGCAACAGCACGTCGAACGCGGCGGCGAGATATTTGAGCGTGATCGCCTTGCCGCGCTGCGGCGCATGCACGATCGGCGAGCGGAACACGACATCCTCGGCCAGCAGGTCGGCCAGCGCCTTCACGTCGCGCGCGTGCGCGATTTCCCGCCAGCGCTCGATCACATCCATGGCGCCCCTCCGATTTGCGTTTGACGCCCCGCCGCGCGAACGTTCAAAGCGGAACCATCATCGTCCCGGAGCCCCGCAATGTCCATCACGCAACTCGACGCCGGCGAGAAACTGGCGCCCGCCAACGGCCTGCACCTGTGCTACCAGACATTTGGCTCGCCCGCCGATCCCGCGCTGGTTCTGGTGATGGGGCTGGGCGCGCAGATGGTGCTGTGGGAGGACGGCTTCTGCCGGATGCTGGCCGAGCGCGGCTTTCACGTCATCCGCTTCGACAATCGCGACATCGGCAAATCGTCGCGCATCTCGGCGCCGCCGCCCGACCTCGCGCGCGTGTTCGCCGGACAGGAAATGCTGCGCGCGCCCTATACGCTGGCCGACATGGCGGCCGACACGATCGGGCTGATGGACGCGCTCGGCTTGCCGCAGGCGCATGTCGTGGGCGCGTCGATGGGCGGCATGATCGCGCAGGAAATGGCGATCCGCCACCCCGAGCGGGTCAGCACGCTGACCTCGATCATGTCGACCACCGGCGAGCGCGGCCTGCCGCCGCCCAAGCCCGAGGTGTGGGCGGCGATGGTCGCGCCGCCGCCGCTGACGGTGGAGGCGTTCATCGAGGCCAATGTCCGCGTCGCGCGGTTATTGCGCGGCTACGACGACGCGGCGGAGGAGGCCAACGACCGCGCGCGCTCGGCGCGGGCCGCCGCGCGCGGCCTCAATCCCGCCGGCGGGGCGCGGCAGATGGCGGCGATCATCGCCTCGGGCAGCCGGGCGGAGGCGCTGGGCGAAGTGAAAATCCCGACGCTGGTGATCCACGGCGCCGACGATCCGCTGGTGCCGGTCGAAGGCGGCCAGGCGACCGCGCGCGCCATTCCCGGCGCGAAACTGAAAGTGCTGGAGAAGATGGGCCACACGCTGCCCCGCGCCGTCTGGCCGCCGATCGTCGAGGCCATCGCCGCGCACGCGCGCGGCTAATCCCCGAACAATTCGCCCATGTCGAACGCCACGCCGGGCGGATCGAGCCGCACCGCGCCGTCGTGCAGGATTCGGGTCTCGATCACGCCCTCGCGCCCGCGGCTATGGTGGATCAGCACGCGCCGATCGGGATCGACGAGCAGGTAATGCGCCAGACTGGCCAGACTGAAATAGCCCTCCAGCTTGGCGCCGTGGTCGAACGCGGCGGTGGCGGGGGAGAGGACTTCGACGACGACGACCGGGTTCGTCGTCTCAATGTCGTCGGGTCCCGGCGGGGGACAGAGGATCGACGCATCCGGCACGAACGCACGTTTGGCGCTGATCCGGACCGTCACCCCCTCCGAGAGCGCGAGGCAGCGCACACCCGCGCGGCGGACCGCATTGGCCAGCGCGATGGCCGCATTTGTCTTTACGATGGTGTGACGAATACGCTCCGGCGCCATCAAGCACGGCGCGCCGTCGCGCAATTCCCACTTGCCCTCGCGCCCCTCGGCCCAGACGAGGAACTCGTCGACGGTCATCAGTTTTTCTGCGGCGTCGCTCATGGCGGCCAATCTACCACAGCCTTGGCGCGCGTCACCCCCCGCGCCAGCGCAGCGCCTCGATCAGCAGCGCCAGCGCCGGCGATTGCTGGCGCCGGCTGGGGAAATAGAGGTGGTAGCCGTCGAACGGCTCGCACCAGTCCTCCAGCGCGCGCGCCAGCGTCCCGGCGGCCAGATCGTCGGCGGCCTGATCTTCGATCACGAAGGCGACGCCGCGCCCGGCCCGCGCCGCCTCCAGCGCCAGCGCGCTGCGGTTGAAGGCGAGTTGTCCCTCGACCCGCACTTTCAGATCGCGCCCGGCGCGGCTGAATTCCCAGGCGTAGAAGCCGCCGGCGCTGGCCAGCCGCAGGTTGATGCAGGCGTGTTGGGCGAGTTCGTGCGGGTCTTGCGGCCGGCCGCGCGCGGCGAAATAGGCGGGTGACGCGACGACGGCCATCCGCAGCGGCGGCCCGACGCAGACCGCGATCATGTCCTTGGCCAGACTTTCGCCGAGCCGCACGCCGGCGTCGAACCGCTCGGCGACGATGTCGGTCCAGCCCGATTCGGCGTCGATCTCGATCCGGATGTCGGGATAATCGGCCGCGATCCGGTTCGCCGCCGGCCACAGAACCGTGCGCGCGGCGTGTTCGGAAGCGGTGATCCGCAACGACCCCGCCGGCCTGTCGCGCGCCCGCGCCAGCGCGTCGAGCCCGCCCGCGATCTCGGCGAAGGCGGGGCGGATCGTCTCCAACAGCCGCTCGCCGGCCCGCGTCAACGCGACGCTGCGGGTGGTGCGCGCCAGCAGCCGCACGCCGTGGCGCTCCTCCAGCCGCCGCACCGCATGACTCAGCGCCGATTGCGACACGCCGAGTTTTGCCGCCGCGCGGCTGAACCCGCCCTCCTCGACCACCGCCAGCAGGTTCAAAAGGTCGCCCAAGTCTTCGCGCCGCATCTCGAGGCCCCTTTCATGACACAGGTTCATAACCCCATGCCGAATTATCTGTCTAATCGCCGCCCCGCCGCGCGCCTAGATTCGGGCCGACCCAAGACGTAAGGAGACGGAGATGAAACAGCGCGTGCTCGGCCGCAGCGGCCTCGAAGTGTCGGCGATCGGGCTTGGCTGCATGGGCCTCAGCTTCGGCTATGGCCCGGCGACGGAGACGCAGGCGGCGATCCGCCTCATCCGCGCCGCCTATGAGAAGGGCGTCACCTTCTTCGACACCGCCGAGGCTTACGGGCCGTTCCTCAACGAGGAGGTGGTCGGCGAGGCGCTGGCGCCGTTGCGCGACCAAGTGGTGATCGCCACCAAGTTCGGCTTCAAGAACGGCGACCCGATGGCCGGCGTCGACAGCCGCCCCGCGCACATCCGCGAAGTGGCCGAAGCCTCGCTGAAGCGGCTGCGCACCGACCGCATCGACCTGTTCTACCAGCACCGCGTCGATCCCGCCGTACCGATGGAGGAGGTCGCCGGCACGGTCAAGGACCTGATCGCGCAGGGCAAGGTCAAGCATTTCGGCCTGTCGGAGGCGGGCGTCGATTCGATCCGCCGCGCCCATGCGGTGCAGCCGGTGGCGGCGCTGCAAAGCGAATATTCACTGTGGTGGCGCGAGCCGGAGGCGGCGATCCTGCCGCTGCTGGAGGAACTCGGCATCGGCTTCGTGCCGTTCAGCCCGCTCGGCAAAGGTTTTCTCACCGGCGCGATCGACGCGACGACCCGCTTCGACGCGACCGACTTCCGCAACATCGTGCCGCGTTTCACGCCAGACAACCGCCGCGCCAACCAGCGCCTGGTCGACGCGCTCACCCATGTCGCGGCGCGGCTGAAAAAGACCAACGCGCAGATCGCGCTCGGCTGGCTGCTGGCGCAAAAACCATGGATCGTCCCGATTCCGGGCACGACCAAGCTGCATCGGCTGGACGAGAATCTCGGCGCGGCCGAGGTCGAACTCTCGCCCGCCGACCTCGCCGAGATCAACGCCGCGCTGGCGGGGATCGAGCCGCAAGGCGCGCGCTATCCCGCGCAATTGCAGGCGCGCGTCGGCAAATGACCCGCAAGTGACCCCCAAATGACCCCCAAGCCGCTGACCACCGTCCGCACGCTGCTGATCCTGAGCGCCCTGATGGCGTTCGGGCCGCTCTCGACCGACCTCTACCTGCCCGCCCTGCCCGCTTTGGGCCGGGCGCTGCGGGCCGGGCCGGACGAGATGGCGCTCACCTTGTCGAGCTACCTCATCGGCTTCAGCTTCGGCCAGTTGCTGTGGGGGCCGATCGGCGACCGCTACGGCCGCCGCCTGCCGGTCGCCGCCGGGCTGGCGCTGTTCGTCATCGGCTCGGCCGGCTGCGGCGCCTCGACGACGGCGTGGCAGATGATCGGCTGGCGCGTCGTGCAATCCGTCGGCGCCAGCGCCGGGCCGGTGCTGGCGCGCGCGATGGTGCGCGATCTCTACGCGCGCGAGCGTTCGGCGCAGATGCTGTCGACGCTGATGACGGTGATGGCGATCGCCCCGCTCGCCGGCCCGTTCGTCGGCGGGCAGATCCTCGTGGCCGCCTCGTGGCGGGCGATCTTCTGGACGCTGATGGGCCTCGGTTGCGCCGCGCTCGCCGCTCTGCTTGTCCTGCCGGAAACGCTGCCCGCCTCGCGCCGCTCGCGCCAGCCGCTCGGCGCGGCGTTCATGGGCTACGCCTCGCTGGCGCGCGATTCGCGGCTCATCGGCTACGCCGCCATCGGCGGGCTCTACTATGGCGGCATCTTCGCCTATATCGCCGCCTCGCCGTTCGTCTATATCGAATATTACCGCGTCCGGCCCGAATGGTTCGGCCTGTTCTTCGCTCTGCCGATCCTCGGCATCATGGCGGTCAACCTCATCAACACGCGGCTGGTGATGCGGTTCGGCGGCGATCTCTTATGCCGGTTCGGCGCCGGCGCCGCGGCGGCGGCGGGGCTGGTCGCGCTGCTGGAGGCGCGCACGGGCTGGGGCGGCTTCTATGGGCTGGTGGCGGCGATGGTCGCCTATGGCGCTTCGTCGGGCTTCATCGTCGCCAATTCGGTCGCCGGGGCGCTGGCGGCGTTTCCGCATCGCGCCGGCGGGGCTTCCGCCTTCGTCGGCGCGTTCCATTACGGCAGCGGCATTTTCAGCGCGGCGCTGGTCGGCTGGCTCGCCGACGGCACGGCGGTTCCGATGGCGGCGATTCTGGCGGCGGGCGGCGTCGGCAGCTTCCTGTGCACGCTCGGCCTCGCCCCGGTGGCGGCGACGCCGGTCGCGGTCAAGGAATCCGCGCTCAAATGACGTTGCGCTCCATAAGCGGCCGCCCGGCCGCGATCCGCTCATAGGCGAAATCCGACAGATCCAGCGCGCGATAGCCGCCGTGGACGATCAATTCGGCCAGCCCGCGCCCGACCGCCGGCGATTGCTGCACGCCATGGCCGGAGAAGCCGGCCGCGAGATAGGCGTTGTCGAAGCCGGGCAGCCGGCCGACGATGGCGTTGTGGTCGAAGGTGTTGAGATCGTAATGCCCCGCCCAGGCGCGCACGAGCTTCAACTCCTCGAAGGCGGGGATGCGCGCGGCCAGCGCCGGCCACAGCGTCTCCTCGAATTGCGGCCAGTCGACCTCGAAATCCTGGGTGTCGGGATCGGGCTCCGGCGCCGGCCCGCCGACGAGGTAATGGCGCCCTTCGGGGCGCACATAGACCCCGCTCGGGTCGATCAGCAGCGGGAAGCGATCGCTCAACCGCTTCGCCTCGAACACGAACACGCAGCGTTTGCGCGCCTCCA
>JAGWRL010000315.1 GCA_028876585.1 Pseudomonadota bacterium
GCCTTCGCGCCCTATGTCGGGCGCGAAATCCAGCCGGGCGAGGCGGCCCAGAGCGACGCCGAGATCGACGACTTCCTGCGCCGCCACCTCGAAAGCGCCTATCACCCCTGCGGCGCCTGCAAGATGGGGGCGCCCGACGATCCGATGGCCGTCGTCGACCCGGAAACGCGCGTGATCGGGCTCGACGGGCTGTGCGTGGTCGATTCCTCGATCATGCCGTCGATTCCGTCCGGCAATCTCAACGCGCCGACGATCATGATGGCGGAGAAGGCGGCCGACATGATCCTCGGCCGCGATCCGCCGCCGGCGTCGAACGCGGCGGTGGAAATCGCGCCGCACTGGCGCGAACGGCAGCGCTGATCAGCCGGCGGCGGCGCGCTCGATTCCCGCGATGTCGAGCTTGACCATCTTCGTCATCGCGTCGAACGCGCGCCTGGCGACGTCAGGGTTGGGGTCGGCGAGCAGGCGCGGCAGAATCTCGGGCACGATCTGCCACGGCACGCCCCATTTGTCGCGCAGCCAGCCGCACATGATCTCGGCGCCGCCGTCGGCGGTGAGCGCCCGCCACAGCCGGTCCACCTCGGCCTGATCGGCGCATTGCACCGAAATCGACGCGGCGGAGCCGTAGCTCGCCGGCGAGCCGCCGTTCAGCGCCTGAAAGCTCTGATCGGCGAGTGTGAAATCCAGCAGGATCACGTCGCCCGCCTCGCCGCCCGGCCAGTGCGCCGGCGAGCGCTGCGTCTTGGTGATGCCCGAGCCGGGAATGAGCGAGACATAGAAGCGGACGGCCGCCTCCGCCTCCTTGTCAAACCACAGGCAGGTGCTGACTTTCGACATCGGGCTGGCTCCCTTTGATGGTCGGCCGAAAAGTCTGGCGGCGGATTACGACCAAATGTCGTCACGCACGGCGAGCGACAAGCCGCGCCACCGCGCTTGGCCCCACATGCAGCGTCCCCTCGCCGAGCTCGGTCTCGATCTCCTGGCACAACTCGATCTCGGCGCCGGCGAAATCGGCGCGCAAATCCGCGGGCTCGTACAGCAGCGCCGCGTCGCGCGGCCCGCCGCGCGCGCCGGCCCGCTGCTTGTCGATCTGGCGCGGCGTGAACGCTTCCAAGACGATCAACCCGCCGGGTTTAAGCGCCGCCAGCGCATGGGCGTGCAGCGCGCGCCGGCCCGCCTCGGGCAGATGCAGATAGAGCAGGGCGATCAGGTCATAGGCCGCCACCGGCCAGCCCCAGCTCAGCACGTCGGCCTGTTGCGCTTGCAGCGTCACGCCGCGCGCGGCGGCGAGGCGGCGGGCTTTCGCCACGCCCAGCGGCGACAGATCGAGCGTCTCGACCCGCATCCCCAGCGTGGCGAGAAACACGCCGTTGCGGCCCTCGCCGTCGCCGGGAACCAGCGCCCGCCCGCCAGCGGGGAAACGATCCGCCAGCGAGGCGAGAAACGCGTTCGGCGCCTCGCCATAGGCGAAAGCCTCGCCCGCGTAACGTTCGTCCCAGAAGTCGGCGGCGGCCATCAGCGATAGGCCGCGGCGATCGCCATGAAGTCGGCGGCCTTGAGGCTCGCCCCGCCGACCAGCGCGCCGTCGACATCGGGCAGGCCCAGCAATTCCTTGGCGTTGGCCGGCTTGACCGAGCCGCCGTAGAGAATGCGCGTGCGCGCCCCGGCCGCGCCGATCAATTCGCCCAGCAGCAGGCGGATCGTCTTGTGCATGGCGGCGACGTCGGCGGCGGTCGGCGTCAGCCCGGTGCCGATCGCCCAGACCGGCTCGTAGGCGATCACGACATTCTCGGCGGTCGCGCCCTCGGGCAGCGAGCCGCGCACCTGCGCGTTCACCACCGCCATTGCTTCGCCCGCGTCGCGCTGGGCGCGCGTCTCGCCGACGCAGACGATCGCGGTCAGCCCGGCGGCGAGCGCGGCCTGCGCCTTGGCCTTCACCTCGGCGTCGCTCTCGCCATGGCCGGCGCGGCGCTCGGAATGGCCGACGATGACATAAGCGCAGCCCGCGTCCTTCAGCATGGCGGCGGAAATGTCGCCGGTGAAGGCGCCGCTGGCCTTGGCGTGGCAATCCTGGCCGCCGAGCGCGATGGTTCCGCCCGCGAGCGCCTGCGCGGCGGCGCCGATCAGCGTCGCCGGCGGGCAGACGGCGATCTCGGCCGCGCCGTTGTCGCCGCGCGCCACCGCGTCGCGCATGGCGGCGATCTCGCTCGTGGCGGCCTTCAGGCCGTTCATCTTCCAGTTGCCCGCCACCAGGGGGCGCACGTCGGGGGTCATGGGGTTTCTCGCTGCAAGCCTGAGGCCCGTGCGGGTAACATGGGCCGGCCGCCTATGCAAAGCGCGCCGCGCCCGCTAGAGAAGCCCGCGACGGCCATGACATCGAGGCGAATGCGCGAACAATGCTCGAAGGTATGCGGAAGGCCAGCCAAGGGGCGATCGGCAAACTGGTGATGACCGTGGTGATGGGTCTCATCATCATCAGTTTCGTGGTCTGGGGCGTCGGCGACATGCTGCGCGGCTTCACTTCGTCGACGGTGGCGAAAGTCGGCTCGACGAAAATCTCGGCGCAACAATACCAGACCGAATTGCAGAACGAACTCTACCGCTTGCAGCGCCAGTTGCGGCAGAACCTGACGCCGGCGCAGGCGCGCGCGTTCGGGCTCGACGCGCAGGTGCTCGACCGGCTGGTCGATCAGGCCGCGGTCGACGAGCGCGCCCGCGCGCTGGGGCTGGCCATGTCGGACAATGCGATCGCCGAGGCGGTGCGCTCCGACCCGCGCCTGAAGGGCGCCAACGGCGAGTTCGACCGCAACAAGTTCGAATCCTACCTGCGCGACGCCGGATTGACCGAGCGTGGCTTCGTCGCCGAGCAGCGCGACGTTTATCTGCGCCAGCAGATCCAATATTCGCTGGTCGACGGTCTCGCCGCGCCGAAGGCTCTGGTCGACGCGCTGGAGGCGGCGCGCAACGAGACGCGCGAAATCGTCTATTTCACGCTGCCGCCCGCCGCCGCCGGCGACATCCCGCCGCCGTCGGACGAGACGCTGAAAAGCTATTTCGAGGCGCACAAGGCCGAATGGCGCGCGCCGGAATATCGCAGTTTCGACGCGCTCGTCGTCACCCCCGCCACGCTCGCCAAGCCCGGCGACGTCAGCGACGACGAGGCGCGCCAGCAATACGACAAGGACAAACTGGCCAAATACACCGTGGCCGAGAAGCGCAAGCTGCAACAGATCGTGTTCGCCAACGAGGCCGAGGCGCAGGAGGCCGACGCCAAGATCAAGGCGGGGGCGAGCTTCGACGATATCGCCAAGGCGCGCCATCTCGCCGACGCCGACATCGACCTCGGCGAAGTGACCAAGACCGGCGCGTTCGATCCCGCCATCGCCGACGCGGCGTTCGCGCTGCCGCAGGGCGGCGTCTCCGCGCCGATCAAGGGGCAGTTCGGCTACGTGCTGGTGCGCGTGGTCGCGATCACGCCTGGCAGCGTCAAGCCGTTCGAGGAGGTCGAGCCGGCGATCAAGCAGGCGCTCGCCGCCGCCCGCGCCAGCGATTCCGTGACCTCGCTGCATGACAAGATCGAGGACGCCAAGGCGTCGGGCAAATCGGTCGCCGAGGCCGCCAAGGCGGTCGGTCTGGAGGCGAAATCCTATGTCGCCGTCGACCGTCAGGGCCAGAGCGCCTCCGGCGCGCCGGCCGACGTGCCCAACAAGGACCTGCTGCTGCCGGCGGTGTTCGCCTCCGACATCGGCGTCGACGACGAGGCGATCCCGACCAAGGATCGCGGCTATATCTGGTTCTCCGTCACCAAGATCGACCCCGCGCACGACCGCGCCTTCGACGAGGTGAAGGACAAGGTCGCGCTGGTGTGGCGGCGCGAGGAGACCGAAAAGCGGCTCGCCGATGCCGCCGCCGATCTGGTCAAGAAGCTCAACGCCGGCGGCGACGTCGCCGACCTCGCCAAGGGCGTCAACGCCGAGATCATAACCGCCAAGGACATTCGCCGCGCCAGCGGCGGCGAGGCGCAGAGCCCGGAAGTGGTCGCCGCCGTGTTCGGCGTCGGCCCCAATCAGGCCGGCTCGGTCGCCACGCCCGACGGCCGGCTGGTGTTCAAGGTGACCGCGGATGCGTTTCCCGCGCCGATCGCCGGCGATCCCGCTTTGGCGCAGGCGCAGGATCGGCTGAAAGCCCAACTCAGCAACGGCGTCGTCGAGCAATATGTCGACGCGCTGAAGCACGAGATCGGCGTCACCATCGACCGCCGCGTGATGCAGAGCGCCGAGGGCGGCTGATGGACATCGAGGCGCTTTACGCGCAAGGCCGCGCGTCGGTCCTGACGGCGACGCTGGTCGCCGATCTGGAGACGCCCGTCTCCGCTTATCTCAAGCTGGCGGCCAAGCGCGCCGGCAACATGTTTCTGCTCGAATCGGTCGAGGGCGGCGCCGCGCGGGGGCGATACTCCATGATCGGCCTCGATCCCGACGTGATCTTCCGCTCCGCCGGCGAGCGCGCCGAGATCAACCGCCGCGCCGCGCTCGACGCCGACGCGTTCGAGCCGCTCGACGCGCCGCCGCTGGAGGCGTTGCGGGCGCTGCTGGCGGAATCGCGCATCGAACTGCCGGCCGGCCTGCCGCCGATGTCGGCGGGCGTGTTCGGCTATCTCGGCTACGACATGGTGCGGCGGATGGAGCGGCTCGCCCCGGCCAAGCCCGACCCGATCGGCGTGCCCGAGGCGCTGATGATCCGCCCGACCGTGATGGTGGTGTTCGACAGCGTGCGCGACGAAATGGTGATCGTGACGCCGATCCGGCCCGCACCCGGCGTCACCGCCAAGGCCGCGCGGGCGGCGGCGGAGGCGCGGATCGAGGCGGTCGTCGCGGCGCTCGAAAGCCCGCTCGATCACCTCGCGCCGGCGGTCGACCCGCTGCTCAACGCGGACGAAGCCGTCTCCAACACCAGCGAGCCCGAGTTTCTGGCCATGGTCGAGCGCGCGCGCGAATATATCCGCGCCGGCGACGCGTTCCAGATCGTGCTGTCGCAGCGCTTCACCAGCCGCTTCTCGCTGCCCGCCTTCTCGCTCTATCGCGCGCTGCGGCGGGTCAACCCGTCGCCCTATTTGTGCTTCCTCGATTTCGGCGGCTTCCAGATCGTCGTCTCCAGCCCGGAGATTCTGGTGAAGCTGCACGAGGGCAAAGTGACGATCCGCCCGATCGCCGGCACCCGCTGGCGCGGCGCGACGGCGGAGGAGGACGCGCGGCTCGGGCGCGAATTGCTCGCCGATCCGAAGGAGCGCGCCGAACATCTGATGCTGCTCGATCTCGGCCGCAACGACGTCGGCCGCGTCGCCGAGATCGGCACGGTGAAGGTGACGGATTCGTTCTTCGTTGAGCGCTATAGCCACGTCATGCACATCGTCTCCAATGTCGAGGGGCGCTTACGCGCCGATCTCGACGCGGTGGCGGCGCTGGCGGCGGGCTTCCCCGCCGGCACGGTGTCGGGCGCGCCCAAAGTGCGGGCCATGGAAATCATCGACGAGCTGGAACCCAGCAAGCGCGGCGTCCTCGTGGGGCGTCGCGCCCCGCGGCCGCGTGCCGGCGATCGGGCGAATGGTGACCGTGCCGGCGCTGGCCTTGACCAGGATTTCCGGGCTCGATCCGGCGACCGCGAAGGCGCCGAAATCGGCAC
>JAGWRL010000316.1 GCA_028876585.1 Pseudomonadota bacterium
CGAAGGCGAGCGCGCCGAACGACGCCCTGTCGCGCGGCGGCGCTACGGCGCCGTAGCGGCTGGCGCCCATATCCGGCGCTTCGCCGCGAATATTGGCCGGCGGCGTCACGTCGGGGTTCAGATGGTCCTTGGCGTCCTTCTCGATCTGGCGCCAATGGGCGACGTTTTTCTGGTGCTGGTCGAGCGTCTCCGCGAAAGCGTGGCCGCCGGTGCCGTCGGCGACGAAGAACAGATCGTGGGTATGGGCGGGATTGGCGACCGCCTCCATCGCGGCGCGGCCGGGATTGCAGATCGGGCCGGGCGGCAGACCGTCGATGAAATAGGTGTTGTAGGGCGTCGCCTCCTGCAATTCGGCGCGGGTGATGGGATGGCCGAGCGTGCCTTTGCCGAACGCCAGACCGTAGACGATGGTCGGGTCCGATTGCAGCTTCATGTGTTTTTGCAGGCGGTTGACGAACACCGAGGCGACGCGCGGGCGCTCGTCGGCCTTGCCCGTCTCCTTCTCGACGATCGAGGCCAGCGTCACCAGTTCGCCCGGCGATTTGATCGGCAGATCGGCGGCGCGGCGCGCCCAGATCTGCGCCACCATGCGCGTCTGTTCGGCCGCCATATGCGCCAGCAGCGCGTTGCGCGAATCGCCGCGCTCGAACACGTAAGTGTCGGGATAGAGCGAGCCCTCGCGCGGCGTGTCCTTGATGTCGCCGCTCATGAGATCGCTTTCGCGCAGGCGCTGCACGATCATCTCGCTGGTCAGCCCCTCGGGCACCGGCAGCTTGTGCTTGACGACGCGGTGATGCGCCAGCATGTCCTCGACGTCGCGCATGCTGACATGGGCGGCGAATTTGTACTCGCCGCGTTTCAGCGCGGCGCGCTGGCCGTCGAGCAGCGCCATGATCGAAAACATCATGCCGTTTTCGACGACGCCGGCCTTCTCCAGTTGATCGGCGATCGGCCCATCGTCATCCTCGCGGGTGAGCACGACCACCTTTTCCTGCTCCAGCGGTCCGGCGCGACGCTCGGCCAGCAGCAGCGCCACAAACCCCGCCAGACCGACGAACACGCCGACCAGCACGAACGAAAGCACGGCGCTGAGTTGCGACAGCCCGGCCCGGCGCGGGCGCTTGTGCGGTTCGCGCGGCGGCGGCGGCGGTTTCGGCGCGCGCGAAAACAGGCTCGCCTTGGCGGGCTTGGCGGCGCTGGAAGGAGGTATGTTGGCGTCCATCGCTCGGCGTCGGTTGCTTGGCTCAAACCCTCCCCTGCGCATAGCATCAAAACCGCGCGCGGCGAAATTATGTCGCGCCGGGCGGCCGAACATGGCCTTCGCGCCGATAGTCTCGTAGATGGAGGGCGCGCGGCTTGCGCCGCAGGGGAGCCGAACGAGGGTGACGACGCTTTTGGCCGCCGAACGCTACCTCGCCGGGCCGTTCCACCGGGTGCGGGGCGCGTCCTCGAAGATCGGGGCGATCGTCGCCACGCGCGTCGCCGGGGCGCAAAGCGCCCACGGCCTGCGCGGCGGCCTGGCGGAGATCGGCGTCTTCGAGGGCCGCTTTTTCATCGCCCTGGCGCTATGCGCGCAGCCGGGGGAAAAGCTGATCGCGACCGACGTCTTCACCTGGCCCGACGAAGCGGTGGCGGAACGGTTCCTGGCCAATTGCAAAGCCAACGGCGTCGACCCGGAAAACGTGACCCTCCAGAAAACGGCGACGCAACACCTGACGCCGGACGGCTACCGCAAATCCGTCGGCGGCCCGCTGCGGTTCCTGCACATCGACGGCGCGCACAAATACGATTCCGTGCTGCACGATCTGCAACTCGCCAAGGCGGCGCTGCACCCGCAGGGCGTGATCTGCCTCGACGACGTGCTGCACCCGCTTTATCCCGCGCTGACGATCGCGGCCGGCGACTGGCTCAAGGCCAATCCGGAATTCGCGCTATTGGCGGTCGTCGATCGGGAATCCTTCGCCGCCTCGTGCAAGTTTCTGCTCTGCCGGCGCGAACACGTGGATTTCTACCGCGAAGCGCTCGCCGCGTCTTCGCCCGAGATCCTCTACAAGCATCGCGCCAGCTATTTCGGCGACGAAGCGCTTATTTTCGCCGCCCCGGCCTGAGCCTCAAACGCGGCGGAAGATCAGCGAAGCGTTGGTGCCGCCGAATCCGAACGAGTTCGACAGCGCGATGTCGATGTTGCGCCGCTTGGCGACATGCGGCACCAGATCAATCGCGGTCTCCACCGAGGGATGGTCGAGATTGAGCGTCGGCGGCGCGACGCCGTCGCGAATCGCCAGCACCGAGAAGATCGCCTCGACCGCGCCGGCCGCGCCGAGCAGATGGCCGATCGCCGATTTGGTCGACGACATCGAGACGGTGGCCGCCGCATTGCCAAGCAGCCGCTCGACCGCGCGCAATTCGATCTCGTCGCCCATCTGGGTCGAGGTGCCGTGCGCGTTGACATAGTCGATGTCGGCGGCGGTCAGCCCGGCGCGCTTCAGCGCCGCCGCCATGGCGCGATAGGCGCCGTCGCCGTCGGGCGAGGGCGAGGTGACGTGATAGGCGTCGCCCGACAGGCCGTAACCGACGATCTCCGCGTAAATCCGCGCGCCGCGCGCCTTGGCGTGATCGTAATCCTCCAGCACGACGCAGCCGGCGCCTTCGCCCATGACAAAACCGTCGCGGTCCTTGTCATAGGGGCGCGAACCCTGCTTCGGCCGGTCGTTAAAGCCGGTCGACAGCGCCTTGCAGGCCGAAAAGCCCGCCAGCGCCAGCCGGTTGATCGAGGCTTCGGCGCCGCC
>JAGWRL010000317.1 GCA_028876585.1 Pseudomonadota bacterium
GACCACGAACGCCGCCAACCATAGGGCGGACCGCGGTGGGGAAGTCCGCCGCCAGATGAAAAGTCTTGCGCCCTGAGCGGCGGCGCCTTCAAAACCGGTCATTGCGGAGCGTTCTTTCGCTCTATGTCCTGCATCGCGCCTGGCGACTTCGACGCCTTCACCCGCATCGTCGAACGTCTGCCGCGCTTCGGCGAATCCGCCATGCGGTCGACCCGCCGGCGCGCAGATTAAGTTCGCGACGGCCGCCGCCGCAAGCGCCATTTGCGTCGGCGTCAGCCTGTCGCCGACCCTCCCAGAACATCAAGTCGCCGCCGCCGCGCCGGGCGCGACGCCTTCGGCTTTCGGAACGTCGCCGGCCGGGCGCGTCGCCGCCGGCGGCTCGATCGCAGGCAACTTGTCCCGGCTCCAGCCGCCGCCCAGGGCGACGATGAGGTTCACCACGGCGCTCAGGCGCTGTGCGCGGGTGGACAGCAGCGTTTGTTCGTCGGCCAGCGCGATCGCCTGCGCGGTGACGACGGTGGTGTAGCTCTGCGTCCCGGCGCGGTATTCGTTGAGCGCGATGCGGACCGCCTGCTCGGCCGCCTTTGTCGCCTTGATCTGGATGACGATCTCGTCGCTCAGCACCCGGATGGCGGCGAGGTTGTCCTCGACCTGCTGGAACGCCGTCAGCACGGTTTGCCGATAGGTCGCGACGCTGGATTCGTATCCCGCCCTCGCCGCGGCGACCTGCGCGTCGGTCAGGCCGCCGTTGAGCAAGGGCTGCGCGAGGGCCAGGCCATAGGTCCAGACCGGGTTCGCGCCGGCGATCTGCCGCACGAACGGATTGCCGGCGTAGCCGAACGCCCCGGAAATCGTGATGTCGGGAAAATAGCCGGCGATCGCCACGCCGATGGCGGCGTTCTGCTGTTGCATGACCCGCTCGGCGGCGGCGATGTCGGGCCGGCGCTCCAGCAGTTCGGACGCGACGCCGACGGGAACGGCGGGCGGATTGTCCGCCAGCCCGCCGCGCGCGATCGCCACTTCCGCAGGCGGGCGGCCGACGAGCACGGCGATCGCATGTTCGCTTTGCGCGCGCGCGACGTCGGTGTTGACGAGTTGGGCGCGGGTTTGCAGAAGCAGAGCCTGCGCGGTGATGACGTCTGATTTGGCCGCCGTCCCGGCGTCATACTGATTCTGCGCCACGTCCAGCGAGCGTTGGTAGCTGGCGGCCGTCGCGGCCAGCAGCGCGCGCAGCGAGTCGGCCTGGCGCAGTTGCACATAGGCCAGCGCCAGCGCCGCCTGGGCGGCCAATGTCGCGTTGGCGCCCAAGGCCGCGCTCGCCTGCGCTGCGGCGCCCTGTTCCTCCACGGTGCGGGCCAGCCTGCCCCAGACGTCGAGCGTCCAGCTCGCGCTCGCCTGCGCGTTGAGCGCGTCGACCCCCGGCGAGGAACGCACAAGCGAGGGATTGAAATTGAGCATCGGCGCCAGACCTGCGCGCGCCTGCGCGAGCAGGGCGAGCGCCTGACGATAGTTGGCCGCGTCCGCCAGCACGGTCTGGTTGGACACGGCGACCATCGGTTCGAGCCGATTGAGTTCGGGATCGCGAAGCACGGACCACCATGCGCCCTTCGCCACGTCGTCGCGCGGCGAGGCGGGTTTCCAGCCCTTGAACTCCTTATAGCGCGCCGGGACGATGGCGGCGGGGCGCTCGTAGTTGGGCCCGACTGCGGCGCAGCCGGACAACTCCAACGTCAGGCCAAGCATCAACCCGCGCACCGCCGCGCCGCGCCAACCCATGCCGCACATAGTTGACATCGCGCCCACGAACCTTTGCACCCTCACGACGCCGGCGTCTCGGCGGGGCTGATGGGATGGCGCGACGCCGCGCTGGAGGGAGCGCATCTCTGCCCCCGCCCGCTAACGCCACCGAGACCCGGCGCAAACGACCACCCCATGCAACCTGCTTAATAGCTGCGCCAAGCTGACAGGAAGCTGACATTGCCGATGGCGATTCGTCAGCTTGCCGAACATGGCGATTCGCTAAGCAATCTCCAACGTCCAAAGCAAGTGTCGCTCAGGACCCACGAGGGGCGGGATCGTGACTGTTCCAGAAACGGGAGTTGCTGACTCTATTGGCGGGCAAGTCATTGCGGCCGTCATTGCGCAGGCAAGGCGGGTGATCGGCCGGGAAAGCCTCAACAGCTATCGCAACGTCAACTTGAAGCGCGCGCGGCTTGACCGGATCGGACGCGGCGCCGCCTCCACTTTCTCTCCAATCGATATCGCCGACCGACGGTGGCGGCAGCTGGCGCTGGAGCGGCGTCGCCGCGAGTGTTTGAGATGAACCACAAGGAGAATGTCATGCGCGTTGTGATCATTGGCGCAGGCTATGTTGGCCTTGTATCCGGCGCCTGTTTCGCCGAACTCGGCGTCGACGTCGTCGTAGTGGAATCTGACGCGGCCAAGCTCGAGATGCTGCGACAGGGGCGGACGCCCATTCATGAGCCCGGCCTCGATGCGCTGATCGCCGCCAATGTCGCCGCCGCCCGCTTGCGCTTCAGCGACGACATCGGCGAGGCTGTCCTTGCGGCGGACCTCGTGTTCATCGCGGTTGGCACGCCGAGCCGGCGCGGCGACGGACATTCCGATCTTCGCTTCGTCTTCCGCGCCGTGGAGCAACTGGCGCCTTATCTGAAGAACGGGGCGGTCGTCGTCACGAAATCGACGGTGCCGGTGGGAACGGGCCGCCGGATCGCCGAAATATTGCGCGAAATGCGGCCCGAGATCACCGTCGACGTCGCCTCCAACCCGGAATTCCTGCGCGAGGGCGCGGCGATCGACGATTTCCTGAAACCCGATCGGGTCATCGTCGGCGCCAGTAGCGACCATGCGCATGCGCTGCTCGATCGCCTCTATCGCCCGATCCTCCAGCAGGGACGGCCGATCCTGTTCACCAGTTTGGAGACGGCGGAGCTTACCAAATATGCGGCGAACGTGTTCCTCGCGATGAAGGTCACGTTCATCAACGAAATCGCCGATCTGTGTGAGAAGGTCGGCGCCGATGTCGAAGACATCGCGCACGGGATTGGCCTCGATTCGCGCATCGGCCGCAAGTTTCTGCAACCGGGCCCGGGCTTCGGCGGCTCGTGTTTCCCCAAAGACACGCTCGCGCTGGTGCGCACGGCGCAAGAGGCCGGCGCGCCGATCAGGCTCGCCGAAACCGTCGTCAGCGTCAACGACGCCCGCAAGGCGGGCATGGGCGGGCGCGTGATCGCCGCCTGCGGCGGATCGGTGCGCGGACGCAGAATCGCGGTCCTCGGCCTCGCGTTCAAGCCCAACACCGACGATATGCGGGATTCGCCGTCGATCGGCGTCATTCAACGGCTCGTCGAAGACGGCGCCGAGGTGCGGGCGTTCGATCCCGTGGCGATGGATCAAGCGCGGCCGCTGATGCCGGCGAGCGTTCGTTTCTGTCAGGATTGGCAGGAGGCGGCGCGGGGCGCCGACGCGCTCGTCATCGCCACGGAATGGGGCGAGTTTCGCCGAATCGCTGTCGGGCGCCTGGCCGAACTGATGCGCGGGCGGGTCGTCGTCGACCTTCGCAACGTTTTCGATCCTCACGCCTTGTCCGCCGCCGGCTTCGTCTGCCATCCGATCGGGCGCGCGCCGGTGGGCGCGTCCGCTGAATCCACGCGCCGCCGCGGCTCGCAGCCAGCGGCGCGATCCTTCGATCTGGCGGAGGCCTCCGCTTAAGCCGGCGCAGCCGCCGGCCGCGACGAGCGCCGCGCCTTCATCAAACAAACGCGAAGCGTCCCGCCTGGGCGACGATTTGGAGCAGATATCATGCCTGACAGCGCATTGGCGTTACGCTTTTCCCGGATTGAGGACGGCGCGGCGTCAGCTCCGATAAGGGTCGAGCGGTCGACGGGGCGGGGGCCGGGCGTGCCGCCGTCGGACAAGCGTCGCCGCGTCGTGCTCTATTCGCACGACACCTTTGGCCTCGGGCATTTGCGGCGCAACCTCGCCATCGCTGAGGAATTGCTGAGCCCAAGCCGCAATTTCGACGTGCTGCTGCTCAGCGGCTCGCCGGTCATCGGCTCATGGCCGCTGCCCAAGGGTCTGCGCGTGCAGCCGCTTCCCCCCGTCGTGAAGGTCGGCGCCGAGAAATATGCGCCGCGCGGCGGCCCGCATCCCTTCGCGCTGGTCAAGGGTTATCGCGAAGCGGTGATCCTGCGCACGGTGATGGCGGAGAAGCCCGATCTGATCCTGATTGATCACGCGCCCTCGGGCATGAAACATGAACTGCTTTCGATGCTGGCGACCGTCAAGCGCGACATGCCGGAGACGCGGCTCGTTCTCGGCCTGCGCGACATTATCGACAGCCCCGAAGCGGTGCGCCGCCTGTGGGAGGCCGAAGACGTCTACGATCTGCTGGAGCATGGTTACGATCAAATCCTCGTCTATGGCAGCCGTGAATTGTATGACGTCGGCGAGGCCTATGCGCTGCCGGAGAGCATCCGCGCCAAGCTCAAATATGTCGGATATGTCGCGCGGCCGCCGGCGATGCCGGTTGATGAACCTTGGGCGGAACTGCCGCAGGCGCGCGGCAGGCGCGTCCTGGTGACTTTGGGCGGCGGCGGCGACGGCTTCGAGGTCATGTCGGCTTATCTGAAGGCGCTCACCTTGCTGCCTGAGCACGCCACCGCATCGCTGCTCATCACCGGGCCGTTGATGTCGGCTGAGCAGGGCAGGGCGCTGGCGGCGGGGGCGGCGGGGCGCGGCGACGTCGCGCTGGTCGCCTCGACGCATGATCTGCCCGGGCTGATCGCAAGGGCCGATCTCGTCGTGGCGATGGGCGGCTACAATACGACGACGGAAGTGCTGGCCGCGCGCAAGCCGGCGATTCTGGTTCCGCGCCGCGCGCCGCGTCTGGAACAATGGTTGCGCGCCAAGATTCTCGAGGCGCGCGGCCTCGTCAGCGTCGCCGAGACCGGCCCCGATCTGGCTCAGGACCTTGCGCGGCTCACCAGGCAGGCGTTGGCCGGCGACCACGCGGACGCGCCGCGCCGCGAGGCGTTCAATCTCTCGGGCGCGCGCCAGACCGCGGAGGCGATCGAGGCGTTGACGCCGCAAAAGAGCCGACGACGCACCGCTTATGTCATGAAGCGTTATCCGCGCCTGAGCGAGACCTTCATCCTCAATGAGATTTGCGCGATGGAGGCGCTAGGCGAACGGCTCGAAATCTTCTCGTTGTTGGCGCCGGAGCCGCCGCCGCATCACCCCATGGTTGCTCAGGTTCAGGCGACGGTGACCTATCCGCCGATCGCGCTTGCGCGCAAGGCCGCGGCGTTCGCGCGCGCCCACGCCGAGGTGATCGCGGCGGCGCCCGCGGGCTATGCGCGCGCACTGTCGCTCGCGGCGCGCCGCGCGCTGTCTTCGCCCTCGCCGCTGTCGAGCCTGCGCCAGTTCCTGCGCGGCGGCTTCTTCGCGGCGGAAGCGCGGCGGCGCGGCGTCACCCATCTGCACGCGCATTTCGCCAATGCGCCGGCGGCGGTGGCGGAATACGCGAGCCGCATGCTCGACATTCCCTTCAGCTTCACGGCGCACGCCAAGGATCTTTATCTGACGCCCGCGCCGCTGATCGCCGAGCGCACGGCCGCCGCCGCGTTCGTCGCCACCTGCACGCATTATAATGTCGGCTATTTCAACGATATTCTGCCGTCTGAGCAGCGCGGCAAGATCAACCTCGTCTATCACGGCATCGATTTGTCGCGCTTCCGCTATCGCGCGCCGTCCTACGGATTCCAGGGCGCGGGCGCGCCAGCCTCCATTCTCAGCGTCGGGCGGCTGGTGCCGAAGAAAGGCTTTGACGATCTGATCGAGGCCTGCGGTCGGCTCAAGGACATGGGCGTCGCCTTCCGCTGCCGCATCGTCGGCGAAGGGCCGCTGCGCCCGAGGCTCGAGGCGGCGATCGCTGCGCGCGGACTTACTGAGCTGGTCACGCTCGAAGGCGCGATGACGCAGGACAGGCTGATCGGGCTGTTCGCCGTCGCCGACCTCTTCGCGCTGTCGCCGCGCATCACCGACGACGGCGATCGCGATGGGATTCCCAACGTCATTGTCGAGGCGGTCGCGACCGGCGTGCCGGTCGTCACCACGGCGATCTCAGGGATTCCCGAGCTGATCGAGGAGGGGCGGACGGGGCTGCTGGTCGCCTCCAACGATCCGCAGGGGCTCGCGCTGGCGATGGCGCGCCTGTTGAGCGAGGCGCCGCTCGGGCGGCGGATGGCGGCGGCGGGACGGGCGCGGCTGGAGCAATGCTTTGATTGTGGGCGCAACACCGGCGCGTTGCGCGCGCTGATGGTGCGACGGGTCTGCGAGCCGGTCGAGGCGCCGGGCGCGGTCGCGCTGGCTGCGGAGTAGAAATCATGCGCATCCTCTATATCAATTTCGACCGTGGCGTTCCGGTGCTCGGCGACAAGGGCGCTTCGGTGCATGTGCGCGCGATGACGACCGGCCTGGCGCGGCTCGGACACGATGTGACGCTGCTTTGCAGCCGGCTCGGCGGGACCAACGCGCCGCCGCCAGCCCACCTGGTTGAACTCGCGCCGCCGCGGATGGATGCGCAGGCGCTCGAATCCGAGGCGCATCTGTCCGGTCTCACGCACGCCGATCTGGCGGACCCCATCGTCGCGCGGGAGATTGCGACGCTGGCGCATGATCGCGCCTTGCCGGCGCGCACGCTGGCGGTTCTCGCCGACATGAACTGGTTTCCCGACATCGTCTATGAGCGGCACGCGCTGTTTCATACGGCGGGCGCGACGCTGGCGGCGATGCTCGGCGCGCCGCGCATCGTGGAGGTCAACGCTCCGTTGGCGCGCGAGCAGGCGCTGCATCGCGGCCTGGCCCTGCGAGGGATCGCGGACGCGCGCGAGGCCTATTCCTGGCGCGAGGCCGATCTCGCCGTCGCGGTCTCGGCGGAGGTGCGCGGGCATCTGCTCGCCTGCGGCGTCGATCCGGCGCGCGCGATGGTGGCGCAGAACGGCGTCGACACGTCGCTGTTTCGCGTCGATCCGGGGCAGGCGGCGCGGACCCGGCTGCGCTGGGGGCTCGGCGGCGGGCCGGTCGTCGGTTTCGTCGGCAGCTTCAAGCTCTGGCATGGCGTCGCGGCGCTGATCGACGCCTTCGCGCGCGTCCAACGCGATTGGCCCGAGGCGCGGCTGCTCGCCGTCGGCGACGGGCCGGCGCTGGAATCCTGCCGCGCCCAGGCCGCGGCGCTCGGGCTCGCCGGCGCGGCGGCGTTCACCGGCGCGGTTCCGCACGCTGACATCCCGATGCATCTGGCCGCGATGGATTTCACCGTCGCGCCTTACGCGCCGGACCCGGATTTCTACTTCTCGCCGCTCAAGATCGTGGAGTCGCTCGCCGCGGGCTGTCCCGTCGTCGCGCCGCGACTGGGCCAGATAGAGGCGCTGGTCGAGCATGAGGCGACGGGCCTGCTTTATGCGCCCGGCGACGACGACCAACTGGTCGCCGCGATGACGCGCCTGTTGCGCGAAGCGGCGTTGAGGCGCCGGCTTGGCAGCGACGCGCGAGCGCGGATGCACGCCTCCTGGGATTGGACGCAGGTCGCCTCCCGCATTCTCGGCCGCCTCGCGGCGGCCGGCCCGCTTGCTGAAGAGACCCGCGCATGAAGCAGATCTGGGCGACCCTGGGCGCTTCGCTGCGCTTGCAGCGCGGCCGCCTGTCGCTCGCCGCCATCGCGATGGCGGGTCGGGCCGTCGTGCTCGTTTTCACGCCGTGGCCGCTCAAATATATCGTCAACGTCATCATTCTCGGCAAGACGGCGCCGCACTGGCTCGACCAGGTGGCGACCGACCGATGGACGCTGCTCTATCTGTTCGGCGCCGCGATGCTGGCTTTCGCCATGGCCGACGCGCTGTTGGATTATCTCGGCAATCACCTCGTGTTGCAGGCCGGGCAGCGCATGGTGGCCGCGCTGCGGCGAGACGTTTTCGCGCATCTGCTCGTCCTGCCGTTGTCCTGGCATCGGCGCCGGCGCGGCGGCGATGTGATGACGCGGCTCAGCGAAGACGTCGGGCGGGTGCAGGATCTCGTCGTCGTCGTCGGAACGGGACTGCTGCCCCATGTCCTGACGGTATTGGGCATCCTC
>JAGWRL010000033.1 GCA_028876585.1 Pseudomonadota bacterium
CTGTCGCACTTCGGCTTCGCCTCCTTAAGCGATCTGCCCGACATCGAAAGCCTCGAGGACGCCGGGCTGATCGGCCGATCCGGCCACGGCGCGCTCGGCGGCGACGCGCTGGCGGGCGAACTGAGAGCCGTGCTCGGGTTGCCGTTGGACGAGGACGAAGCGGCGGAGGACGCGGCCTAGCGCCTTGTCTGCGCGGATCACACGGCCGCGTTTGCTCCCTCCTGGATCGCCTTGTTTTTTTCCCCAGCCCGGCGCCAAGAATTATTCCCGGCCGGGAAACAATTATGCGCGCGCTGTTAACCGCAAACGAAGTCGCCGTCCTGGCGGACACGCCGAAGAGGGTCGTCGAGAAGGCGGTTGAGCAAAAATTCCCGCCTCGCCGCGGAACGCGCGCTCGAGACGAGGATCTCCGCCGCTCTGCGCCGGCGCCGTCGCTGCCGCCGCCAAATCGCTGCGCCGGCGCCTGACCGTCGGCGATAAGAAGGTGGTCGCGCGCGAGCTGGCGGGGCTTTCTCCAGCAGCCTTGAAAACAGCCGAGATCGAGGCGGCGCCGTCCGTCGCGCTTCATATCGGCGCGCCGACTAAGGCTGCGATTGAGCGAGCCGAGCGCTATGCGGCGGCGAGGGAGTCCTGGATCGAAACGGTCGAGGGCGTGCAGGGCGGTCGCCCCGTCATCGAGGGAACCCGCCTGACAATCAGCGCGATCTTCGGTCGGCTGTCCTGCGGCGATACGGTCGAGGATCTGATGGCCGACTATCCCGACATTCCGCGCGACGGGCTTGAGGCGTCGTTTATCTATGGACAGACGCATCCGCAGGTCGGCCGGCCGGTTTCGCGCCGCGCGAGCAAGGCGGCGTGAGATGTTTCATCGACGAATGCGTCTCTCCCTCGCTCAGTCGTCATCTCAACGGGTCAGGGCTGCACGACGCCAATCATCCGCGAGATCGCGGTCGGCTGCGCGAGCCCGACCATGTCGTCTACGCGCGCCGTTGCCGAGGATCGCATCATCGTGGCGGCCTGCGCTGGACGCCAGCAATTTTGCCGCGCCTTCGCCGATCGCGCCGCCGCTGGCGGGGCGCGAACTGGCGCCCGATCCGGCGCGTCTGGCGTGTGAACTCAAGCGCGTGACGTTGCGGCTTGCGGGCGCGATGACAAACGCCGATCTGGTCGCTGTAAATCCCGGTTCAATTTTCCCCAGAAGCGCCGAATGAAAATTCCCCAGTCTGGCGGGATGGCGATCAGCCGCTGGGATGATCGGCGCCTCCATTTTTTGGCGGCCGTCCGCGACGCTTCAAGGTCGCCGGAACGGTTCCGCCGGTGGGCGGCCAAGATCGGCCTGAACACGGAAGGGCTGATCTCAGCTGTGCTCGCCAGCCCGCCCCATCCCGAACAGGGCTTCCGCACCTGCCTGGGGATTTTGCGCTCCTATCGCAGCCTCGATGTCGCGCGCCTCGAAGCCGTCTCCGCCCGCGCCGTCGAACTGGGCGTCCTCAACTGCAAGGGCGTCGCCGCGCTCCTGGCTCGCAACGCCGATAGCGCCGCCGGCAAGGACGAGCGCCCTCCGACGCTGTTCGACCACGCCAATCTGCGCGGCCCCGGCTACTACCGCTGAAGGAAACTTCCCATGCGCGCCCATCCCACGCTCGACCAGTTGAACGCGCTCGGCCTCTACGGCCTCGCCAAGGGGTTCAAGGACCTCGAACACAAGCCCGAGGCGCGCGGCCTCGATCACGCCGAATGGCTAGGATTGCTGCTGGAATATGAAACGACCCTGCGCCGGCAGAAGCAGTTCGAGGCTCGCGCTCGCGCCGCCAAATTGCGCCACGGCGCCAGCGTCGAGGACCCGGTGCCTCCATCGTCTCGTTCAATCTCGACGCGTTCACCTCCTACGGCCATGAGCAGGGCGACAATGCTCTTGTCTTTATGGCCGCCGCCTTCGCCTACACCACCGCGCTCAACCGCTTCCTCGAACGCGACAGCGGCCGCCGCCTCCAGTTCGGCGACGCTACGGTTATGTTCTGGGCGGACGGGTCGGATGCAAAATCATCTGATGCGGCCGAGGCGGTATTCGCAGCCTGGCTCGACCCGTCCGCCGCAAAACCCGACGCCGTCAACGAGGCGAGCGAGGCGGCGAAAGTCGGCGCCAAGCTCGACATGATCCGGCAGGGCAGGGCGCTCGCTGAGATCGAGCCCGCGCTCGAAACGGACGTTCGCTTCCGCGTTCTCGCGCTCGCCCAACGCCGCGCGGCTGTCGATCCGCTTCTATCTCGAGGACGATTTCGGCGCCATCGCCGCCAATTACCGGCGCTACCTCGAGGACATGCGGATCGATCCGCCGCCGCGCGACGCGCAGCCTGCGCTATGGAAATATCTGGCCGAAACCGCCGTGCTGGGCAAACGCGAGAACGTGCCGCCCAACCTCGCCGGCGAGTGGCTGCGCTCCATTCTCGCGCGCACGCGCTATCCGCAGACGCTGCGGGCCACGATCCTGATGCGGTTGCGGGCGAATGGCGACGTCTCGGTCTTGCGCGTCAGCATGCTCAAAGCGGTTCTCATCCGCAATTTCAACCAGGAGGCGCCCGTGGCGCTCGACCCCGACAACAGAGACAAGGGTTATTTGCTCGGCCGGCTGTTCGTCGTCTACTAGCATGTCCAAGCGGCTGCGCTCGGCCCGAGGGTCAACGCGACTGTCAAGGACAAGTTCTACGCTTCCGCCTCCGCCCAACCGCGCAAGGTGTTTGCTTTGCTCGAACATGGCTCGGCCAACCATCTTTCCAAGGTTGGCAAGGCCTCGCCGGGCCGCAAGGTCAATTTGGAGAAACAGGTCGGCGCCATCGTGGACCTGATTGACCCGGCGCACGCCTTGTTCGATCGCATGAAAGTCGGCCGCACGTCGCTGGCGTTGTTCGCGACCTCGACGACAAGGGCCTTGGAAACCTGCCGCCCGCGCGCAAGTTCTCCGACTACGCCGTGACCATCGACCGCGAAGGCTTGCCCGAGGGCGTCGAGATCATCGAGCGATTGTGAGGCAGGCGGGGATGGACGAAGCGCAGCCCATCCCCTTTCCGCGCTGCAACACGCCGTCTATTGTTTGCGGCAAGCGGCGCTGATCCATCTCGAACGGCTGTGGGAGGAGAATCGTTTCACCGCCGAGGGTCAGGTGCTGCATGTTCATGCGGACAAGCCGATGGGCCGGTCGCAGCGCGGGGTGCGGCGCGTCACCGCGTTGGCGCTGGCGTCGCGCCGGTGGAACATCGCCGGCGTCGCCGATCTTGTGGAGTTTTCCGCCCACGACGGCGTCGAGACGGCGCTACCCGTCGAGTTCAAACGCGGCAAGCCAAAACTTCACCGCGCCGACGAAGTGCAGCTCTGCGCCCAGGGGCTGTGTCTTGAAGAGATGACCGGCCATAGCGTGCCGCAGGGCGCGCTTTACTATGCTCAGACCAAGCCGCGCGTCAGCGTGCCGTTCGACGCCGAACTGAGGCGGCTGACCGAGACGACGATCGAAGCCCTCGCTTGCGTTTTCGCGGCGGGCCGGACGCCGCCGCCGACTTTGAAGGCCGAACGCTGCCGCGCCTGTTCGCTGCTCGAACTCTGTCGTCCCAAACACTTCGGGCGGCTGGTGCGCGATTGGCGCAGGCGCATGGTCGCGCTCGCCCTGAGCCGGGAGCCAAAGACGCCGTGAAGAAGCTTCTCAACACCGTCTACATCACCACCGAGGGCGCTTCGTTGCGCAAAGACGGCGAGAATTTCGTGGCGGAAGTGGAAGGCGTCGAGCGCGCCCGCGTTCCGTTTCACATGTTCGCCTCCATCGTCATTTTCGGCCCGATCTTTGTCTCGCCAGCCGTGATCGGCGCCTGTGCGGGCGCGGGGATCACGCGGCCAGGGTCGAAGGGCCGATCTCGGGCAACGTGCTGCTGCTTCTTGGACGAAATGGCGCCGCTCGGTCTCGTGCCCTATCTTCAAGCGCAGCTGCTGGCGCGCTATCTGCGCGCCGATCTCGACGCCTATCCGCCGTGGTTCTGGAAATAGGGGGCGCGATGCTGGTTCTGGTCACTTGCGATGGCGTCGTCACGTCGGGCGAGGGCGCCCGCCGCCTCAGCCGCGCTGGAGACGCCAGATAAATTGGAGAGGCGCTCCGATGCCGCCAGTCCCGGCCTGCCGCCGCCAGCCCGGTTCGCGCCCGACCGAGGCGTTCCAAAACTATGTCAGCGAGTTACAGCAAAGCCGTCGCCCCCTTCGCGGGGGCGTGGATCGAAACATCCAAGGGTCAGGCGCCCTTGGGCGTCAACCTGGTTCCGACGCGCTTCGGCCTGCGCGTGCTGCCGCAGGCGCTCTCGGCGATCGGGGAAACAGGCCTGCGGTCCTTCCTGGCGCAGCGCGTGATTGAACGGAGTTCCGCGCCCGATTGCGCCTGGCGCTTCGAGACGCCAAAATCGGCGTTGCTGGCGCGCCCCGAGATTCGCGAATTCGTCTAGGATATCTGGTGGATCATCACGCGTTTCCTTCAAAGGGACGCTGAAGGCGACCCATCGAGTCTCGAGGCGCATCTGGGTCGCCTTCTCGCGGATCTCGGGCGCAAGCTCGCCACCCAACCCACCGTTCGCGCCGACATCAACCACGGCATGACGAAGCTCTTGCGGACCTGCGTCCAAGCGCAGAAGCGGAAAATCACGCGCTTCATCGCCAATCAGATCTGGTCCTGGGACATCGATCAGATGAATGACGTCGTCGATCTGAATATCGGCGGCGCTCTTCAATACATACGGCTGAACGGAGCGCTTATCTCCTGGCTGGCGGGGCTGGTTCTTTACGCGGGCGAACGGCTCCTGCCGCCGCACTAAAGCGCGCGCTTATGGTTTTGCGGCGGACGTACGCATGATTGGGCGGGGCCGCGTGGTCAACGAGCCGCAATCGAACTCACCTCCGCACAATCCTGATCCGCGTGATTCGCCGCGCCTGGGATGGCGGCGCTAGCGTTTCGCCGAGCGCCGCGTGGCGGTTGGGGATTCGCGGAACTGCTTGAGATAGGCGCGATCAAAGGCGGCGAGGCTCAAAAATCCGGCGTCGCTGGCGATTTCCGAGATTTGCGCGCTCGTTTCCAGAATCCGCCGCCGCGCCGCGCCGAGGCGCAACGACAGATAATAGTGTTTGGGGCGGACATCGAGCGCGGCGGCAAACAAGCTCTGCAAATGACGGGCGCTGGCGCCGACGCGCGAGGCGATCTCGTCGATGGTCAGCGGCTCGGCCGCATGCGATTCCATGATCCCGACGGCGCGGGCCACGCGTTTGTCCGAGCGGATCAAGCGGCCGAGCGAAGGCCGCGCGGGGGCGCGCCGCGCGCCGGGGTCATGCACGAAAGCCTTGGAAACTTCGAGCGCCAGCGGCGGACCCTGGCGGCGGCGGATCAACTCCAGCATCATGTCAAGCGTCGGCGAAGCCGCGCCTGAGGTGAACCGGGAGCCATCGACGACGAAGGGATCATCGCGCACGTCGATGGCGGGAAAGCGCGCCGCGAACTCGTCGATATCCTCCCAATGCGCGGTGGCGCGCCGCCCATCGAGCAACCCGGCCTCCGCCATCAACCAAACCCCGGTCTCGACGGCGCCAATCGCCGGCCGGTGGCGGCGCGCGGCGCCGACGCGGCGCGATAGATCGCGGTTGAAGTGGATTTCCTTGTTGTAGCTGGCCACGATCAACAAAGGCGCCGCGCTGGCGGCGGGGTCGAATGCGCGGGCGGCGGGGATTTCGATGCCGCTGGTCGTGCGCGCCGGTCGCCCGTCCGGCGTCGTCAGCGTCCAGCGATAGAGCGTGCGCGCCCGAATGCGATTGGCGGCGCGCAACGGTTCCAGCACCGCCGCGGTTTGCATCAGCGTCGAATCCGGCAGCACCAGAACTTCCAGTTCCAGCGGCTCCGTCGAGGGGGCGAACATCGGAGTTCCGAAAAGATCAAAGGAGCTTCCGAAACGGTAAAGCATCAATTGCCCTCGCTAGGCAAGCTGGGCCCAACGGGAGAAGCGCCATGGGGCTGGAATTCAACAGAAACGTTTTCATCACTTGCGCGGTCACCGGCTCGGGCGACACCGTCGGCCGCACGCCGCACATTCCGGTCACGCCGAAGGAGATCGCGGCGGCCTCGATCGAGGCGGCCAAGGCGGGCGCGGCGATCGCCCATATCCACGTGCGCGAGCCGGATGGTTCGCCCTCGCGCCGCGTCGAGCTCTATCGCGAGGTGGTCGAACGCATCCGCGAATCCGACACCGACGTCGTCATCAATCTCACCGCCGGCATGGGCGGCGATCTGATTCTGGGCGGCGTCGACAGGCCGCTGCCGCCGCAGGCCAAAGGAACCGACATGGCCGGCGCCGAGGAACGGATCGAGCATGTCGCGGCGCTGCTGCCCGAGATTTGCACGCTCGATTGCGGCACGATGAATTTCGGCCTCGGCGATTACGTGATGACCAACACCACCGCGATGTTGCGCGCGATGGGCCGACGCATGACCGAACTCGGCGTGCGTCCCGAAATCGAGGCGTTCGACACCGGTCATCTCTGGTTCGCCAAACAACTGGTCGAGGAAGGGGTGATAGAAGACCCCGTGATGGTGCAATTGTGCATGGGCATCGGCTGGGGCGCGCCCAACGATCTCCTGACCTTCCTGGCGATGGCCAAAAACGTGCCGGCCGATTGGACGTTCTCGGCCTTTTCCATCGGCCGCGACGCGCTCGCCTTTCCCGCCGCCGCGGTGCTCGCGGGCGGCCATGTCCGCGTCGGGCTGGAGGATTGCATCTGGCTGGCCAGGAACCAGCCCGCCACCAATGGCGCTTTGGTGGAGCGGGCGGCGACGATCGTCAACGCGATGGGCGGCGCGCTGATGAGCCCGGCTCAAGTGCGCGAAAAACTCAAACTCAGGAAGCGGTGATCCGATGATTGCGATTCGCAAGGCGGCCGCCATCGGCGGCGGAGTGATTGGCGGCGGCTGGATTTCGCGGTTGCTGCTGGCGGGCGTCGACGTCGCCGTTTTCGACCCACATCCCGACGCGCAGCGCCTGATCGGCGAAGTGCTCGCCAACGCCGAGCGCGCCTATGGCATGTTGACTGCGGCGCCGCTGCCGCCACGCGGCGAACTGACCTTCGCGCCGACGCTCGAAGCCGCGGTTTCGGGCGCGGATTTCATTCAGGAAAGCGTGCCTGAGCGGCTCGAACTCAAGCGCTCGGTGATCGAGGCGATCGACCGGGCCGCGCCCGCCGAAGCGCTGATCGGCTCTTCCACCAGTGGCTTGCTGCCGAGCGACCTGCAAGCTAACATGCGCCATCCCGGCCGGCTCGTGGTCGCCCATCCCTATAATCCCGTCTATCTGCTGCCGCTGGTCGAACTCGTCGGCGGCAAGCTGACGAGCCCCGAGACGATCGCGCGCGTCAAAATCGTCTATTCCGCCATCGGCATGAAGGCGGTGCATATCGCCAGGGAAATCGAGGCGTTCGTCGGCGACCGGCTGCTGGAGACGCTGTGGCGCGAGGCGCTTTGGTTGATCAAGGACGATATCTGCGACGTCGAGACGCTCGATGACGTCATACGTTATTCCTTCGGCCTGCGCTGGGCGCAGATGGGCCTGTTTCAGACCTATCGCATCGCCGGCGGCGAGGCGGGGATGCGCCATTTCCTCGCGCAATTCGGCCCCTGCCTCGCCTGGCCGTGGTCGAAGCTGACCGACGTTCCCGATCTCGACGACGCGCTGGTGGAGAAGATCGCCGCGCAATCGGATGCGCAGGCCAGGGGCCTCGGCATCCGTCAGTTGGAGCGCATCCGCGACGAGAACCTCGTCGGCATCCTGCATGCGCTGATGGCGGGCGACGGCGGCAAAGGTTGGGGCGCCGGCCTCTTGTTGAAGGACTTCGAGCGCGATCTCTGGTCGCGCGCCAAGGCCGACGCGGCGCCGGAAGACCTGAGCCAACCCATTGTCACGCTGCGCGCCAAGGTCAACGCCGCCTGGATCGATTACAACGGCCACATGACCGAATTCCGCTATTTGCAGGTGCTCGGCGACGCCAGCGACGGCTTCCTGCGCCTGATTGGCGTCGACGCCGAAACGGCGGCGGCGGGCAGCAGCTATTACACGGTCGAGACCCATATCCGCCATCTCAAGGAGACCAAACTCGGCGAGCCGTTGCGCGTCGAGACGACCGTCATCAGAGGGGAAGGCAAGAAGCTGCACCTCTTCCACAGGATCATTGGCGAGGCGACCGGCGCGCTTCATGCGACCGGCGAGCATTTGCTGCTGCATGTCTCGGGCGGCCAATCGAGCCTTCCTCCGGCGCATGTCGCCGAAACACTCGCGCGTTACGTTTCCGCTCACGCGCGTTTGCCCGCGCCCGACGGCGCGGGTCGGGCCGTCGGCGTCAGGACGCCCAAATGAACTTCGATCTCACCCACGAACAGGAATTGATCGTCTCGACCGTGCGCGGCTTCGTCGAGAGCGAGCTTTATCCGCTGGAGAACGAAGTCGAGCGCACGGGAATCGTGCCGCGCGAAGTCGGGTTGGAGATCGTGCGCAAGGTGAAGGCGCTCGGCTTCTTCGCGCCCAACCTGCCGGCGGAGGTCGGCGGCGGCGGGCTCAACGCTTTCGAGTTCACGCTGCTGGAGCGCGAACTCGGCCGCGCCTCCTACGGGTTGACGGTGTTCTGGGGCCGGCCGTCGGGCATCCTGATGGGCTGCGTCGGAGAGCAGCGCGAGCGCTATCTGATCCCCGCCGCCAAGGGCGAGAAGTTCGACGCGCTGGCGATGACCGAACCGGAGGCGGGCTCGGACGTGCGCGGCATGAAATGCTTCGCCAGGCCGGACGGCGACGACTGGATCGTCAATGGTTCGAAACATTTCATCAGCCATGCCGACATCGCTGATTTCATC